>JAUWMY010000394.1 GCA_030612945.1 Desulfobacteraceae bacterium | reverse complement strand
GTGAAGTGCCTAAAGTTGTGGAATTCTATTTTTTTAAAGGCAGATGGAGCGAAGCGGCTCATCAACTTTAGTTCACTTCAAACTTTAGCTCACTTGTACCTTTTCCGGTTTATCCAGGTTAGAAATAAGAAATAACACGTTTAAAATATAAACTCAAATAGTTAGCCCGTTTCCCCTTGCCCTTATCTCACTCGTTCAATATATTTCAACTGAGCCAATTTCAAAACGCCCCCTTTTGCCCAATATCTGCGTCCCCGATGAGCGGGATCTACGCTTCGCTTCGACAGGCTCAAATTTTAATCCTCGAAATGCTCAATGTATGGATGCCTGTCCCGCTGTATTTAAGCGGGGTGGTTAAAATTTTCGCCTTCCTTGATCTTGGACAAAATTGAACATTTTGAAACAGCCTCAACTCACCACAGATTTATTTTATCGAACTGGATCAATTCTCACTCTGGCTCAGCTCTTTTCCCGATTGGCGGTGTACAATATTTCCGTGAATTTAATATTTCTCTTGAGGGCCAGCGGTCCTGCCTGCTGAGAGGTGCCATGTCCCGTCGTTGGGCCATTTTCGCTATCACTTCATTGGGCTTTTTTCTGTCCCAGTTTTATCGTGCCTCCAATGCGGTAATTGCCCCACAACTCACCAAAGATCTGTCTCTAAATACTCAAGGGTTAGGTTTGATCTCCGCGTCGTTTTTCTATGCCTTTGCACTGACCCAGATACCTATTAGCATGCTTCTGGATAGAGTAGGCCCGAGACGCATGATGACAGCCCTTTCCCTTTTGGGCACCATTGGCGCCCTTATATTTGCCTGGGCGGATTCCCTTGCTATCGGGTTGGTGGGGCGTGTCTTCCTTGGGGTGGGGATGGCCTGCCACCTTATGGGGACCTTGAAACTTGTAACCGTATGGTTTGGACCGCTCAGTTTCGCTACCCTTTCCGGGATTGTCTTTTCCATTGGGACTGTGGGGAACATGGCAGCTACGATCCCCCTGGTTTTGTTAATTCAGCAGATGGGCTGGCGGCTGACTTTTGTCTGTATCGGGGGTATCAATCTTATTATTACTTTTATTCTTTACGTGATTGTGCGCGACAGGCCTGAACAAAAGCAAGGGTCTACTGTTCCCTCCACATCTGAGGCTGCCCACTCTTTGCATCGGAAATTCTCTGGCTTGGGTCTTCTCTTAAGAAAGGGGGATTACTGGATAATTTCGCTGGGAACATTTGTGCGTTACGGTATATTTGCCGCGTTTCAGACCCTCTGGGCCGGGCCTTATCTTATGGAGGTCATGGGTTTTTCTGCCGTGAATACAGGGAATCTCCTCTTTCTAATGAATCTTGGGCTTATTCTGGGAGGCCCTGCCTGGGGCGCACTTTCGGACAGGGTTTTCATGACACGCAAATGGATCATTTTTTGCGGTCTGGGGGCCCTTTCCTTTGTCACGCTTATCATAGCAATGCTTTCACCGGGAACAGGTCTTCTGGCTCTGGGCGTCCTTTTCTTCGGTTTCGGCCTGTTCGGATCGGCAGGGTCATTGATGTATGCCCATATCAAGGACCTCATGCCCATAGAAATGGCAGGGACAGCTATGACGGGCATAAATTTCTTCACCATGATTGGTCCGGCCGTATTTCTACAGGGCATAGGGAGTTTTATGCAGCATTTCTATCCGCATGCTTCACGCGGATCTGATGCCTTTACCGCGGCCCTGATTCTGTGCGCGGCCTGTCTGGGCGGGACATCTCTCCTCTACCTGTTTACGCGTGACAATCCGAGGGAGGATCGATAAAAAAGATACCTTCGAATAAACCAGTTTTTTGCTGCTCGATTTTCCTTTTCATTGCCAGCACGTAATCGGGTTTGACCTCGTCTTTCCAGCGGGGATACCCGCCTCGCCAGACATATTTGATCAATTCATGAAATGAAGGCCTGCTGAACCTGTAGGCACCAATTTCAACCGATTGTGCCTCTTTATCCGTAATAAAGGGAATCTCAATATGTTCCGCATATTTTGCAATCATGTCCTCCACAAGGGCACGGGTTTTGACGCCTTCGGGCTTTTGCTTAAAATCTTCGGGTCTTTCAGGGAACGGGAATCGGCGGTATAGCTCGCCGATGAAGCCTTGATAGTGGACCCCGTGAATGGCGCCCATGAGGTCTCCGATATCTTCCGGATTGTCAATATGATAGACCTGCCAGGAGGTCTTAAAAGACCCCTCCTCATCACTTTCCGCGATACTGGAAATATGTTCGCAGAAGTCAGTGGAAAAAAAGAAATAACGATCAAGAAGCAGCATGTCCGAATCTATGTTAAAAAAACCAAAAGCTATAGATCCGTGGCTGAGGGAATCAAAGGCTAACGGCATTAGTTTCCTCGCTCGAATTTTTGTTAAAAAGTGAAGTTTCTAAAGAACAGGCGGTAACAGGATTGGAATAACTTGCCTTTTATTTTTCCGATATATGCTAAAATCAGCATCGAGAGTAAGAATAGTGCTTTCGGAGTACAATTCTGCCATTCGCACTAAGCAGGCATCCGCCAAAGACATTGGAACATTCGAATATTTTTTCAAAAGCCAGCTAATCTGGTTCGTATGTTCAACAAGACTAAAAGGAATATGCAAGATCCTCCGTTGAACGAGCTCAAGTACGGCTATTTTACCCCCATCAAGACTGCCGAGAAGAAAACATGCCTCTGATAAGGTTGCTTCACAGGTCAACAACGGGGGATCAATTTGCGACCATTGTAGCGTAGCCCACTTATGATATTTGTCTCGACCGTTGATAATCGCCACAAGAGGCCCGGTATCTAAAATAACTCGCCGCTTCATTGGCCGTAACCATGCATGTGTTTTTTGTTAAAAGACAGGTCTGCAGGTCCCTTCACGCATCCCACGAGATCTTTAGCAAGATCTAAACAGGAGCCATTTGGTACGTGATTATCTCCTGTGACGAATGTCTTGATGGCTTCTCGCACTATGGCAGATTTGCTTTCACCTCTTTCATTCGCGGCAGAAGTAAGCTTTGCAAGCAATGATTCAGGTAACTTGAGTGATAAAGTTTTCATAACGCCTCCATTCATAATACCGTTCTGGTCGAAGAGTAATACCGGTACACGATTATGTCAAGCGATAAAATGAATTGGGTAACTCTCTGATATCAATATTAAAATTGATGGAAAATCTCCGTTTTGTTTGACAAAAAGCCTTTAATAATCTATCTTGACTATCCTATTAAAGTGATTATTTTTTAGCGTTAAGTAATGAAAAATGAACGCCAATGCTTCACGGCATACGTGAACCCCCCTTTTTTATCAAGGAGTAGATACATGATTGCAGAATATAGCCCAACAGAACAATTCACCGGAGCCTCCAAATATATC
Organism: Desulfobacteraceae bacterium; assembly: GCA_030612945.1. GTDB lineage: Bacteria > Desulfobacterota > DSM-4660 > Desulfatiglandales > Desulfatiglandaceae > 4484-190-2. The sequence goes on along the minus strand of JAUWMY010000394.1, from coordinate 117 downwards.
CTGGATGAGGAACTCGCCCAAATAGTGAATATCACCATGGCCCTTGAAATGCCCCTGCTTCTAAAAGGAGAGCCAGGAACCGGCAAAACCATGCTCGCACATGCAATATCAGAAGCC
>JAUWMY010000162.1 GCA_030612945.1 Desulfobacteraceae bacterium | reverse complement strand
AGTTCGGGCGTTCAAAACCGGATAAAGGCTTTTAGCGAATGATAATGGCTCTATAGCCTTTCGGAGTTTAGGCGTAAGCCTTTTATAAAATCCTTACGGATAAATTCCACTCGAACTTTTTGAGAAGTTACCCAAATTTCTGTTAAACCACATGATTTCAGCAAGTTAGCACGTGATATCCCGCCGGGGCGGGACTGGGCTCTGTATACTTGTTGTATCGAAGCGGAAATACCGTCTTAAGCGGCGATAAAACCTCAATTTAGGAATTAAGGGATTCAGGAATTAAAAGCAATAAAATACTTCCAATTCCTCAATCCTAAATTCGGAATTCCTCAATTGACTGGTATAGTGTTTAAGAAAACTATTTTGAGGTCGTCATTTTTGGCCCTACTTCCCGTGAGTCGCTATACACCAAGTGATGCTGGCTAAAAAAGATAAGATTCCTTATAGATATCCAGTATCCAGAAACCAGTACCCAGTATCTCTGCCCAATGAGTCTCAGACTTCTCTTTATGGCGACGAAGCGGTGGAATCCAAAAATATTATCTTCAGATCTACACCCTGTGTTTACCTGAGACACAAAAAGCCATAAGGTTACAAAATGGGGGCTTAGAGTTTGAGTAAAAAAACAGTTTATGTTTTTATCACACCGGACTATATTAAATATTTGTGGTCCATTGCGGATTAGTATGAAAGCCTTTGCTCACATCATGTAGGGTGGCATTTTATATGCCACCGCAACCCCGGTCGGGTATAAAACCCGACCTACAATGCTTTTGTGCTATATTCCCGACTTGGTTTTCACACTAATCCGAGATGCTCCATCTTTGTTACTATTTTTTTAATGTTTAACTTAAACACCGAATGCCCAATTTTCAAGTAAATAAAAGATATGATCATTATAACAGCTTAACGACTCAACTATTAAACCACTTAACCACCTACCGAGGTCTGGAGACTGGTTAATGAACACACATTTATTCAGAGCCTTTGTTTTAGCACACCTTGTCATCTTCGCTCTCTGGCTGTTTCCCGCTTATGCAGCAGGAGAGCAAAGTGGCCTCAAAGATGTCCGTCCTTCAGTCCTGGCGGGCACATGGTACCCGGGATCTCAAGATGCCCTGGCCAAAAGCATTGCAGGATACTTATCACGCGTCAAACCGCCCCATATAGATGGGGAATTAAAGGCAGTTATTGTGCCTCATGCAGGCCACAGATATTCCGGCCAGGTCGCGGCCCATGCCTACCGGCTTCTTGAAGGAAGTCAGTTTAGACGTGTCATCCTTATAGGCCCGAGCCATCGGGTGGCTTTTGAAGGGGTATCGGTCAATCTACAATCCGGGTATAAAACCCCTCTTGGCGTGGTGCCAATTGATCAAAAAATGGCCAAAAAAATTCTGGACTCAGGACCTCATATCCGGTGGCTCAGGAGAGCCCATGCCCAAGAACATTGTCTGGAGATCCAGTTACCTTTCCTCCAGACAGTGCTGCACAACTTCCAGATTGTCCCCATCCTTATGGGACAACAGGATTATGACACCTGTTCCAGTCTGGCAAATACCCTCGTGCAGGTTATGGGAGGCGCTCAAGACACACTGATCCTGGCCAGTAGCGACCTTTCCCACTTTTACCCTTACGACCGGGCCAGGGCATTGGACCTTGAGTTTATCAAGCGTGTAAAAGGATTTGACCCGGAAGGGCTTGCCAAAGATTTATCAGCAGGAAAATGTAAGGCATGTGGAGGTGGACCTGTAATCACCACTATGCTGGCAGCCCGTAAGCTGGGAGCAGATCGGGCAGTAGTCCTTAACTATGCAAACTCAGGGGACGTTACAGGGGACCACAGTAGCGTTGTAGGCTATATGGCAGCGGCACTATACTGTGCACGGCCTTAAATTGCGTTTTTTTAACAATTGGATCATCGGTTGTCCATAGCACGTTGTTTATTATTGGAGTGTTCACAGCATCTGGTATGGATCTATATCCAGGATGAGATGAACACCGGCTGATTTAAGGTCCTTTCTTGCAGATTTTTCGATTCTACCCAAAAGATGATGCAAAAGCGAAGAGCTTTCACTTTTCAGCAGGATTTGCCACCGGAATTTTCCTTTTATTTTTGAAATCGGAGCCTCCACGGGCCCCAACACCATGATCTCTTTTCCCCGCTTGGGCCACTTGGCCAAAATGTCCCTGATCCCCAGGCTCAGACGTTGAGCTGCATCTGTTGTTTTTCCCTTGCTGTTCCCAAGAAGTCTTAGACATGCCAGGTGAGAAAAAGGAGGGTAGCTCAATTGTTTTCTGAGGTCATTTTCCTTTTCAAAAAATGATTGGTAGTCATGAGCAGTGGCCGTGATCAAGGCATAGTGATCCGGATTAAAAGTCTGGATAATCACCCGACCTCTTTGACTTCCCCGTCCTGACCTGCCGGCAACCTGTGAGAGCATCTGGAAGGTACGCTCCCCGGCCCTGAAGTCAGGAAACCCAAGGGAAAGGTCAGCCGCAATTACACCCACCAATGTCACCTTTGGAAAATCATAGCCCTTTGTAATCATCTGGGTGCCAACGAGAATGTCTGTTTTATAATCGCTGAATTTCCTCAATATTTGTAAGGCCTGCCCCTTCTTGCGGGTACTGTCAGTGTCCAGTCTCGCAATCCGCGCGGTCGGGAAAAGCTCTGTGAGTGTTTGCTCCAGTTTCTCAGTGCCGAATCCGTATGATTTAAGCTCCCCGCGCCCGCATGAGGGACATTTTATTTTCGTCCCAGAATAAAAGCCGCAATAATGGCACTTCAGTTGATGTCCCATTAGATGATAGGTAAGTGCCACATCGCAGTTGGGACAACGAATGGGTTTACCGCAGGAACGGCATAAAAACAAACTATGAAAGCCCCTTCGATTCAAAAAAAGGATGGTCTGATTCCCCTCCCTCAGGTTTTGATCAAGCGCTTCTCTAAGTTTGGGGCTCAGAATCTCATTCTCGGGTTGCTTACCCTTGTCCTCCAGAGTCTTCATATCCACAATTTCAACATCAGGTGGAGGCCGTTTTTCAACCCTGTCAGGCATCGAAAGCAGATGATACCTACCGTTGATGGTGTTATAAATGGACTGGACAGAGGGTGTCCCAGAACCCAGCGTCACCATTGCCTTTTCTAATTTCGCTCTCACAACAGCAGCATCTCGTGCCTGGTATCGTGGACTGTTTTCCTGTTTATAGGCTGAATCATGCTCTTCATCCACGATGATCAGGCCTAATTCAGGTAGTGGGGCAAACAGGGCAGAACGGGCACCGATGACAAGGTCCACATCGCCTCTCGCCATGCGCATCCACTCATCATACCTTTCACCTTCGCTAAGCCCACTGTGGTAAATGCCAACCCGGTTGCCCAGCCGCGTCCTGAAAAGGCCCTCCATATATACGCAAAGGGCTATTTCCGGCACCATCAATATCACCTGCCGGCCCGAGCGAATCGCATGCCTGGCTGCCCGATAGTAGACTTCTGTCTTGCCGCTGCCGGTCACCCCATGAAGCAGACAGGCCGAAAAGGCCTTTCTGTCAAGACATTTTTTAATATGATTGACGGCCTGGGTTTGCTGTTCAAAAAGTTTGACTGGTGCAAGGGATGGAAACACAATTTCTCCAGCCGGATTTCGATAAACAGTCCCTGTATACTCTTCCAATATACCTTTTTTGACCCATTTTTTTGCAAGATATGAGGCATTGGTGAATTTGGCTGTGAGTTCACTCAATAACGTATCATCGGGGCTGAAGACTGTTTCCATAAATACAAGTTCATTTTTGGCCTCAAACGGGCCAGTTCTTTCAGCGAGAACGGACTTAAGACGGACGTCCTTCATTGGTCGCACAAACTTTCGCATAAGAGGGCCTGCCCGTCTCTTTCTTGTCCGCTCCCGGATTAGTAGCCATCCTTTTTTTTGAAGAACATAAAATTCTTGAAGGGGCCCGGGAAGCCTTTTTCCCGGATGATCCTTTATCCAGGAAAGGAGCCTTTTTTCTTCAGAAAGAGGAGACAGGACGGCCATGGCGCTCAGGCCTTTCTCTGTCAATAGAGCTGTTTTATAGGGATCAGTGTTAAGGCCCCCGGGTAAGGCCGATTGAATGAGCTGGCCGATGGGATGCATATAATAATCGGCCATCCATTCAAAAAAAGGGACCTGTTGTTTGTGGAAAAGCGGTTCCGGGTCAAGGACGTTTAATATTTCCTTGAGGTTCTGGTTGCTTTTTTTGGGTACTTTTTCCAGGATATAGCCGGTGATCTTTCGGTTATTGAAAGGCACCAGGACCCGGCACCCCACCTGCGCTTTGGGCGCCAGGGGTTCAGGCACTGCATAGGAAAAAGTCCCTTGGGTGGGAACTGTAACAGCTATTCTGAGGCAGGATAAGTTTTCATCAATCTTCAATTGCTTAATTCCCGCTCATGGAGGAATTTGTAGGCTGGTACTTCTCTTTTAAAAGGTCAATGACCTCTCTGAGGCGGTCCTCATCAGGGGGTTTTTTGTGTTCTTCGCGGCGTTCAAAAAAAGAAGAATCGACAGGAATATTGGCCTGAAGATCAGTGACAAAATAACGCTCCTCCAGGTCTTCTCCAGCAAATATGGCAATCTCATATGGATACCATCCCTCCGCCACCTTCCTGTAATCATCAAACCGTACGGTCACCGTCTTCTCCCCTGAATCTCCCCACAGCCTGTAATTCAAGAGCAAAGGAAGAAATCTTTCCTTTTCAATCAAAAGCTTCGGCTTCCTGGCATCTTCATCCCCCAACCGGTAAGCAATGACTCCATCAAAACGAGTGAAGGCAACGGAGTTAAGGTTGATGCCCATTCCTGACAAGAGCGCCATGATCGTATTTTTGTCGCCGGCCATAAAGATTTGACGGAAGGCCATATCAGTACTCGGTCGCTTAGCCATGAGCTCATTTGCAACGGAGTCCCAGCCATCTGACGGCTCCATCATTTCTGAATGGTGGAAACCGGGGGACTTCAACCATATCTTCTCCTCCAGGACCATTTGCACCTCCAGATCCTCCGGGGTTATGAGATGAGTGGATTGGGTGATGACCAGGGTCTTGAATTTGGGGTAGTTACGTGTCATTAAATCCACAAGCTGCTCTGCCGGCATAACGTATGCCCGGGCCTTACCCGTCATCAGGCAAATTAGCATCGCAATGAACAAAAAGGATACTATATGCGTGAGTTCTTTTCTAAGTTTCGAATCTGTTTTCAAAGATTTACCTCTTTTCAAAGTAAGTTCTCAATAAATTCGGGTGGAGTTTATCCGTAAGGATTTTATAAAAGGCTCACGCCTAAACTCCGAAAGGTTATATAGCCATTGTCATTCGCTTAAGGTATTAATCCGATTGTGAGCACCCGAACGTATTGAGAAGCTACCCATTTTCATATTTACCATTACTATCTTCTTTCAAATGGCTTAACATCACATCTCGCACTTTTTCCATCAACTGTGTGACATTTGCTTTACCATAACCTTTTACAGAAATCGGCTTCCCTATATGCAGGCTGAAAGAGCCTTTGTTTACTTTTAGGCTGCCCTTGGGAACAATGCGGTAGCTGTCGCAAATAGTCACCGGTACGATATCGCAGCCTGATCTAAGGGCCAGGTTGAAACCACCCTTTTTGTATGGCTGAAGCCTTCCATCAATGCCCCGGGTGCCCTCAGGGAAAATGAGCACGGACGCACCGCTTTTTATTTTTTCTGCTGCATCCTTTATACTTTGAACTGCCTTTCTTGGATCTTTTCTTTCTATGCCGATGTACCTGGCCCTCCGCATGGCAATACCGAGAAAAGGAAGCCTCATCAGTTCCTGTTTCACGATAAACTTGAAATTCACCGGAAGGCAGGCCAGCAAGGCAAAGATATCGAAATAGCTTTGATGATTTGTCATATAAATACGTGGGAACCGGGCATCGACGTTTTCCTGCCCTTTAGTGCGCACCTTGACTCCGCTTACCCAAAGGATGGTCCTGGCCCACGGGCGAGCCACATAATAATGTATGAGCCTGCCATTATTGTCAAAAAACCCGAGCACAACGGCCCAGATACAGAAAACTATTGTGTCGATGAGTATAAAGCCGTTTAACCAAATGAATCGAATCATGTTATTAAGAATATCCCGTAAAAGCTCAGCCGTCTATTTTTTTTGACAAAATTAATATAGCCGCAAAAAGGCACAAAACACACAAAAATAAGTAACTCAATAAGTTCGTGTGGAGTTTATCCCTGGCCCAGACCTGAT
>JAUWMY010000168.1 GCA_030612945.1 Desulfobacteraceae bacterium | reverse complement strand
TAATGGATTTTGTGTATTTGGTGGCAAAAGATTTTCATTGATATCGATAACCTATTGGAAAAATTAAATCCGAATATCGAATATCGAAATTCGAAACAATCTCGAATCACCAAAATTCAAATGACCCAAACAGCGCCATGTCTTGAATGACGCCGACTACTTATTTGTTTTGGTCATTGGAATCCCGCCATGGCGGGAGGTTTAGGATTTGTTTCGGATTTCGGGCTTCGGATTTCGAATTTTCCGGACAAGCTGAAGCGCAAAAGATAAACACCTGTTTGGTTCCGGCTTGGCCAAGTTGGTAGATAGTAAAGTAAAGGATGTGATATGTCTCGCGGCAATATCTCTCTGGCAGCACTCCTGTGGTTGGTCATTGCCTTCCTCGTGCTTTATCCGATGTCAATTCTGGTGTTGCAAAGCTTAAAAATCGCCGAAACCGACACCTGGGGCATAAACAACTACCTGGAGTTCTTCCAGGACACGTATTATCTTAAAACCTTTGGAAATACCTTGCTGCTGAGCACGCTGGTGCTCCTGACGACGACCTTGTTCGGGATCCCCCTAGCATACATTCTGGCGAGATACAGGCACTGGGGCAAGACAGTTTTCACAGCCCTAATCCTTTTGCCGATTGTTTTGCCCGCTTTTGCCGGCGTATTTGCATTCATCATCTTTTTCGGCAAGTATGGAACGCTGAATCTGCTCCTTATGGACACGGGGTTGATCAAGACACCCATAAATTTCATTTACGGGATACACGGGCTGGTATTTGTACAATCCCTGCACATGCTCCCTTTTATCGTCCTTGGTCTTTCCGCAGGTTTCACCAACATAGACCCGTGCTTTGAAGAAGCCGCTGAAGTCGAGGGAGCGAGTGGCTTTCGGAGATTTTTCACCGTCACGTTGCCTCTCTGCACGCCAACTTATATGGCGGGCGCAGTCATCGTATTCCTGTGGCCCTTTACGGACTGGCTCACGCCATTGATTTTGGGGCAGGTGGACTTTCTCCCCTCGGTTGCGTACATCAATATCGCCTATCACTTTACCGATGTTCATCGCAAGTTCATGGGGATCGTGGCGGTGATCGTTTCTTCCGTTGTTTGCATTGGCCTCTTTTTGCTTGCCAGGTGGTGGGTCGAGAGGAAAAAGTATACCGGCCTCTCCAAAGGGACAACGGCTGAGGGGAGAGTGATCGAGCCAAGCCCGTTGGTGAAATTGGGGGCGTATGTGTATATGATTTTTATCTCCATACTTGTCCTTCTAATTCCGATCGTGCTGGGGTTATCCGCTTTTTCCAGAAGATGGGTCTTTGAGCCGTTTCCAACGTATTGGACCTTAGAGAATTTCAGGGTAATCCTTCTGGAAAGCCCGCTCCTGATACAGAATTCCTTCGTCTACAGCGGGATAGCCCTGCTTTTCGGGATCGCCTTCGGGCTTCCAGCCGCCTATATCATTGTCCGCACCCGTGTCCCAGGGAGAAATGCGCTCGACTTTGTGATCACACTCATGCTGGCTTTCCCGGGTATCGCGGTCGGCGTGGGTTATCTCCTGGGATTTTGGAAAGGCATACCCTTAGCCCAGTATTGGATCATCATGCCGCTGGCCCTGTTTGCACGGCGGCTCCCGTACTTTTTGCGGATGGCTCACTCCTCTTACCTGCAATTGGATATTTCGCTCGAGGAGGCCTCGGAAGTAGCGGGCGCGGGTAAACTCAGAACTTTTTTCAATATATCTTTGCCTTTGCTGATCAAAGGGGTACTCGTCGGCGTGGTGATGTTTTTCATCATGGCGTTCCAGGAGATCTCTACCGCTATATTCCTTTATCGAGGAGGATGGGAAACCCTGCCCATAGGAATCTATTTGAATTGGCACCGCGGCATGGAGTTCGGAATCGCCGCGGCCATGGCGTTTCTGATGATTGTGATCACCTTTATCCTTCTGCTGATCATATCAAGAGTCGCCGGAGGTATCCTCAAGGCGGCCTGGGGTCCCGGCGGCACGTAAAAAATCGGGCATGTAGTAACCGCTCACGGGTTCAGGGTTCAGCGCCGCCTCTGGCCGCCAAAGCTGCCAGTTTGATCACAAAGGTGATGGAGTCACATACGAGAGGTTAAGGCTCAGAGGTTCAGAATTCACCGTTCAGGGTTATTTTAACCGTGAACCCTGAACCTATGAACCCTGAACCTACTTTTAAGGAGACAAGTTGAATGGCATTTATAGAGATCAAAAACCTGTTCAAGCGATTTAGTAAAGTAGTGGCAGTTAATCACATACAGCTTGAAGTGAACAAGGGAGAAATGTTAACGCTTCTTGGCCCCAGCGGATGCGGCAAAACAACCACCTTGCGCTGCATCGCCGGCTTGGAGAGACCAGAGGAGGGGGACATCGTTATTGACGGCAAGCCGATGCTTTCGGAGGGATTTGTCCAGCCGTCAAAAAGGGGAATCGGCATGGTGTTCCAAAACTATGCCGTATGGCCGCACATGAAGGTATTCAATAATATCGTTTACGGCTTGAAAATTCAGAAGATACCCAGGCAGATTATCCAAGAAAAGGCGCGACAGGTATTGGAATTAACGGGTTTGAATGGCCTGGAGGAGAGATACCCATCCCAATTGAGCGGGGGACAGCAGCAAAGGGTGGCTCTTGCGCGGGCTCTCGTGAGTAATCCTAAAGTGTTGCTGTTGGACGAACCGCTGAGCAACCTGGATGCCAAGCTCAGAGAAGAATTAAGATTTGAAATCAAGAGCCTGGTAAGGCGTATGGGCATCACAGCGGTCTACGTCACCCACGACCAGGCGGAGGCTATGGTTATCTCTGATCGAATCGCCGTTATGGACTCAGGGAACGTGGTGCAAATCGGCACTGCACAGGAGATATACAAAAAGCCCGCCAATAGATTTGTCGCCGATTTTATAGGCACCATGAACTTTATGTCCGGGGAGGTCGTCCAGGTCGTCCAGGACACGGATGCGGTTTACGTACGTACCGAATTCAGCGAGAAGATGCTGTGTACGACGCCTGACACCACGGAAACAACACCAGGAAAAAAAGTGTATGCATCTATACGTCCTGAGGATGTGGAAGTATTTACGGAACCACCTCAAGCCAGGGAGAACCTGTTCAAGGGTACCATTGCCCATAAGGCGTACTTGGGTAACTTTCTGTACTTTTTCGTAAACATAGATGGCACTATGATCAGGGTGCAGGTTACGCATCACGTGCCGAAAGAAGAAGGACAAGAACTCTACCTGTTTCTAAATCCGCAAAAATGTATGATCTTGCTCTGACTAAAAGTTGGAATAAAAGGGGACAGGCTACTTTTACTAACCGTCATGCTGCCGCCTGTTTTGGTCGTACTATTTATGCAGCGCTGGTTTGTGAAAGGCCTTGTGGACCCTAAAAATAATCTTTTTATGAAAGGATAGTTTCAGCAATTTTCGCAGTTTATCTTGGCCGCACTTCTTTGTACCCCAGGCCGGGTCACAGGCCGTTCTCCCTTAACACTTATGAAATTGCTACGCCTGTGGAATGGAGGAAGTGCTCATGAAAAAGGAACTCTTAAGAGAACGGGAACGATAGTTTTATGTTTATATAAGTGTCTAAATTTATTAGCATAATGGTTTTGATAGTAAAGTGGCCTACAACAGAAAATCGCTTGACAATTTCTCCTAACATAATAGACTATATTTTGTTGGGTAATGAGATCCAAATTGGGTGAATGAGGTTTTTCAAAGTGGGTAACTACATTAAAGGAGGTGATGGCTGTAAGCTGGCTATATAATATATGAAATGGGCCGGTTCAGAATTTCAACCAAGAATGGGATCGACTCACTCCATCTATTCTTACTAAATTTTAAAAGAGGTCTTGCAGTATAGAATAAAAGGGGGTGCAATATGTTAGGTAAAATCAAAGTACTAAGCCTTTTAGTGATCGTGTCAGCCTTTTTAATGTCTATTCCATTTGCTATTTGTGCTAATGCCTCCAGTGAATATGAGGGTGGACTATACTCTTACCAGTTAGCTAAAATAATCCAAGTACCAGGAAGACAGGGAGTAGCAACAGATGGAACTTATTACTATGTTAGTGGCAGCAAGGCTCTTTACAAATGCGATAAAAGCGGGGAGGTGATTTTAGAAAATAAAGAACCATTTAAAACGTTCCCAGAAGAGGCCGTTTGTAATCACATAGGAGACATAGATTACTATAACGGTGAGCTTTATATCGGTGCAGAGGAATTCAAGGAAGGGAGAGGCTTCAATATACAGATTGCCATATACGATGCTGAAACCTTAGAGTATAAGCGTTCCATACCTTTTGACGAAAAGTCCGGACAAATTGAAGTCTGCGCAATAACTGTAGATCCTATTCGTAAGATAGCCTGGATGGCTGATTGGTGTAATGGTAGATATCTTTATCAGTATGACCTCACGACTGGTACGTATATTGGTAAATTACACTTGCAGCCGGTACCACAGTATCAACAAGGGGTCTATTATTACGATGGGCATTTGTTTATCACGGCAGACGACGGCGATGCTAATTACTGGGAACCTGACCACATGTACAGGGTGAATGCGGATCCCGCTGCTACCTGTGGATTAGTCGAGCTGGAGAAGGTATTTAACGAATTCACCCGTGCAGGAGAAATCGAAGGTCTGTGCGTTGACCCGAAGACGGGACAACTTCTAGTCCTGTTCAATAGGGGAACTAAGGTTGTTGAGGGGATGGCTGTAGGTTTTTACACTGGTTATGAGAAAGAGATACATGAGGTGTACATTTACGATATTATTAAATCCCCAGAAAAAAAGTAAGGTGAAGTGACTTATCTGAACATGGCAATAAATTTTGAGCTGCAAGACCTCCTTCAAGATTTGGCCATTGGAAAACCGATAGATTTTTTGACATTCTAAATTTGATGGTTTCGCAAAAAATCTATCCACCTGTCATTGCGAGGAGCGTAGCGACGAAGCAATCTCCTGATTTCAACCAGTTACAACCACTGAGATTGCTTCGCTCCGCTCGCAATGACGCTATTTTCGACTTTTTACGAGTTCATCAAATTTAGTTAAATTATATTCTCATGTCTTTTATCATTCCCTAAAAATGTCCAAATTTCATCAGCGTTCTTCTTCCCTCTTCCGCACCCTTCCGTCAGATGTGTTGAGTTATTTAATTATTTAAGAGCTTTCCTAATTTGGTACAATAACGTCGGCATCCTTGACAATTTGCCTGCATTTTTGTACCATTCGCACATGAAATCAGCACGAGACAGAGCCATAGAAATCATCCGAAAAAACGGAGGGCTTATTCGCACCCATGAAGCCCTTACCCATGGAATTCACAGAAGAACCCTTTATGGGCTAAGGGATGAGGGAACGATCATTCCAATTTCCCGCGGCCTTTTCCAGCTTGCGGACCTGGATATCCACGCCCAGGTGGATATTGTAGAGGTATCTAAAAAGGTCCCAAATGGTGTCATATGTCTGATTTCTGCGCTGGCTTTCCACGAACTTACAACCCAGACGCCTCACTATGTCTGGCTTGCAGTGGATCGGAAAGCCCGCAAACCAAAGATTGATTACCCACCTGTCCGCGTCTTTTTTTTCAGTGGGGATGCGTTTAATCGGGGGATTGAAACCCATCGGATTATGGAGCACGACATTCGAGTTTATAATGCGTCAAAAACCGTTATTGACTGCTTTAAATGGCGAGAAGCCGTCGGCCTTGACGTGGCGATTGAAGCCGCCAGAGAATATCTTAAGCGTCAGGATTCTAGTCCGTCCAGTCTGATGGAATATGCCAAAGTGTGTAAGGTGGAAAAAACTGTCCGCCCTTATCTTCAGGCAATGACAACATGAATAACCATTCTATTAAAGATGTAGTGGCCTCTGTTCGAAGCCGCTTGCTGAATTTGGCACGTCAAACCGGCAAGCCTTTTGAGGAAATTTTGGTCTTATATGCCTTGGAAAGATTTCTTTTTCGCCTTTCACAATCTATACATAAAAATGAATTTATTCTCAAAGGGGGATTGCTTCTGGTTGGTCTGGGCTTTCCCCAGGCCAGGCCGACAAAAGATATCGATTTTTTGGGGCTAATTCCCGGCAATATTGATGCTGTTTCTCAGACTATTCAAGAAATTGGAAATATAGA
>JAUWMY010000009.1 GCA_030612945.1 Desulfobacteraceae bacterium | reverse complement strand
GGAGTGTGATATTCAGGATCATCTGGTTTAGCCCACGGAGAATTACTTCGTTCAATGTCTTCATTCCATCGGGATGAACCATTGCATGTGTGATCCTGGACATGACGTCTTCACCGTAAACCACCTGGGGATTCACCATGGATTCCGTGCCCAGCACTTCACCGGTGCCCAGATCACAGAGATAAGCTGCAATGGTTGTTGTGCCAATGTCCACGGCCAGCCCATAATCTCTCTCAGTAAAACCCGACTTCAGGTCTATCACTTCTTTATCCATCCACACGGATGCAGTTACTTTCCAATCATCCTTGCGCATTACACTTTGCAAGTTACAAAGCAAATGATAATCCGCCTTGAGATCGGCCAGACCAGATTTTTCACGCAAGGCAGCCTCAAGGCGTTCCCAGTCGGCCGTGGGATCATTCAGGTCAGCAGGGCGCAACTCCATGCAATAGTGTTTGATTGCCGGTTTGATGTCGATGGCCCTCTTCCCAGGTTCTTTGGCTATGATTTGGCTGTCTGTCCGACTCTCGTCAGGCACAAAAACCATCACGTCCCCGCTAATACGGGCCTGGCAGGCAAGACGCCAGCCATTTTTTAGTTGTTGGCTATCAAGTAATTTTTTCTCCGCTTCTTCTATTGGAGATAGGTTCTCAATGCGCGAAACCATTCCATGTTGTTCAGGACCTCCCTCTACAATCAAGACCTTGCACTTGCCACACTGAGCCTGACCGCCGCACACGTTTTGAAGATCAACCCCTAACTCTTGTGCAGCCTCCAGGATGGTTTTGCCTTCATTAATGCGATTCCTGCGTCCAGATGGCTCAAAAACAACAAGGTGATTTTGTTTGCCTTTTGTTTTCACAGTTTTTTTCTCCGATATTCCTTGTTCGATAGTTACTATTCAGGTATTTTTTTTTAGACAGGATAACCCCGCGTTCCGCGGGGCAGGCATGGATAAACAGGAATCTATTTTTAAGTCATAAACAAGACCTTATTGTAATAATCCTGTAAATCAAATAAGATATCGTGGTAATATACCTTAAGGATAAATCCTGAATAAGGAAATTAGCATAAGCTCTTTAGCCCTTTCTTAAATGTGAAATGAATATTTAAAAAAATTTCCAATCAATCGTGGGCCAGGTTTAACCAAACTGTAGTAGAAAGATTTAACCGAATAACTTACCCATATAGCCAGGAACGGTCTATCAGGATACTTAAAGGATTTACAAGAATTCAAAAAAACCAAGTCAATCCTGTTATCCTGTCAAATAAATACCTGAGTTATGTTCGATATTCTATGCATCACGAAATCGTATTGTCACATCAACTGGCAGGGCCACGCCCACCTCCACCTCCATGGCCTTGAGAAGAGCCACTGGAACCGGGCAGGCCACATGACCGATATGTTCAGAGGCAAAATGGAAAACAGGGGAATCAACAAAATCTCTGAGACATTGCCCCCAGTCAAGTGAATGTAACTCCTCACCCCACCTTGTGATCATTTCGCAATCACTTGAAATGATCACCCTGACTGTTTGAGCATCGGTTTTTTGAACCTGTATTTTCGTGGCGAAACCGCAAGAACCGGCATTCACTTCGACGATGGTCACTGAAATGTCCCCCTCTCAATTATACCAGCCGAAGTCATTGATGGCTTTTCTCATCATATACACATGATATCCCGGGGTTTCGGGAGAGACTTCACAGCCTGAACTCAGCATGAAGCCATTGGGGGCGAGCTTGGCTTTCTCAATGGCATTCCTGCAGAGATCATAGATTTGCTCAGGTGTTCCGTTTAGAAGTACTGCAGGATCTATGTTGCCAATAATAATGGACCTATCACCAAAAAGCTCAATAGCCCTGCCCAGATCTGTTTCCTCTCCAAAACTGCAAAGGCCGGGGTCACCCATTGGGACCTTGGCCCATTGAGGCAGGTTGGCGTTCTGATCACCACAAATGTGGTAGAGAATATGTTTTACTCCCATTTCCAGTATCTTTTCACTGGATTCTTTCAAGTAAGGCAGGACAAATTCTTTAAATTGCTTTGGCGAGATGATGAGGTTCGATGCCAGGGGTTCCCAGAGCTGTGGTATAACCTGCTCAGGACCAAATGTATCCACCCAGTAGCGAACGATATCAACGATATGATCCGTGGCCAACCGGATAATCTTGTGGGCGAGCTCAGGTTTTTTGAGTATCCACCGGCAAAGCTTTTCCACTGCGCAGATGTTTCCGGCGATGGTGAAGTTGCCACCTAAAACGACAGAGACTGGAAGCCCATGTTTTTCCTGGAGCCTGGAGAACTCCATAGCTATTGGAATGCAACCGGCTTTCTTGACATCGGGTAATTGGAGCTTTTCAACATCTTCCTCTGATTTGACCGGAAATATTGTATGGGATGGGGCTTGCTGGTATGGCCCGGTGGGCATCTCCACTTCGCCGCCAAATTCCCACGTGCCATAGGAAGCGTAACCATAGATGGGTCCCCAGTCAAAGCTATATTGTTCCAAGGTCTTGAGTTGCGCGTCGAAGCTCTTCCCTGCATCACTGTAAATAGTGGCTATGGGATATCCCAGATTCCTGGCACAAAATCCCAAAAGAAAAGGAAATAACGGGACCCGGTCAACCGACCTGCCTGCCAGTATGGCCTGTATGCGTTGTTTTTTCGTCATATAAAATATCTCCTTTAGCGCTGCATAAATAATCACCGCTTTAACTGATATTTATGCCTGCAATCCCATAAAAGGACGCTGTATTTTTCATCGAAAAACGGATCGAAACTTAGATCTCACGCTGTCTTGGTCTTTCCTTGTTGTTTTTTTCTATCAATCATTTGATATGCGAATACACAGCCACCCAAGGTTACCCCTATAAATACATTAATTGCATTACTGGTAAAACAGAGCAATGATCCGGCAATTAAGACAAGTCTCATGACAATCCCGAGGTTTTCGAGTAAAAACCCCATCGTCCCGGCAGCAATCATATAAACACCCATTGTTGCAGTTGCAACAGACCAAATTATTTTTGATGTGGGTCCAAGCATCAGCAGCGAAGTGTTTAAAATGAACATAAACGGCAAGATGTACTTTACAATAGCAAGCCTTATAGCTACCCATGCAGTTTTTAGCCAGTCCGCATTTGCTATGCCAGCAGCTACATATACTCCCGGGCAGACCGGTGGTGTAAGCACGGATAGAATGGCAAAATACAGGACAAACATATGGGATGCGATAGGTTCAAATCCCATAGTCGTAAGAGATGGTGCCACAACGGCTGCACCCAAAAGATATGCCGCTGGAGTGGGAACTCCCATGCCCAGCATAAGCGCTACTATGGCCGCAAGACCTAAGGCAAGGTAAGAATGATTACCGCTAAGGCCAATTATGACTTCAGAAATATTTACTCCAATTCCTGTCAGAGTAATAAGGGAAACAATTATATTGGCACAAACCAGAAGAGGAACAACTTTTATAAGCGATCTGCCGACAGTATCCATGCCTGCTATCAGCCTAAATAGTCTTTTTATAATTTCAGATACTTTAAACGTCGAAAAGGTATAAAGTATTGAGAGAACGGCAATCGCCCAAAAAGCAGATGTTTCTGGCGTACGTCCTTGCAGCATCAATGTAATTAATAGTATGACAGGTATTAATAACGTTATAGAACGAGATGGTTTTAGTATTTCCCCAAGAGGCTTAATATGGTCTTTTGGAACACTTTTAAGATTACGCCTGGCACTTTCAAAATGTATTGCAAAAAATACGGAAATAAAAAATAAAAAGGCAGGTATGATTGCGCATATTGCAACTTTAATGTAGGTCGTTTCAAGAAGCTCCGCCATCAAAAAGGCGGCAGATCCCATTATTGGCGGGGTTATTTGCCCACCTGCAGATGCTGTAGCTTCAACACCTGCTGCAAATTCATTGCCGTATCTTAGCCTCTTCATTAAGGGGATTGTGAAATTTCCTGTTGTTGCAGTATTAGCGACTGCAGAACCCGAAAGCATTCCAAAAAATGCACTAACCACTACTGAGACCTTTGCAGCGCCCCCCATAGATTTTCCTGTAAGTCGGGCTGCTAAATCCATAAATGTATCACCTGCTCCTGTAGAAAGAAGAAATCCACCAAATATGATAAATATTGCAACAATTGTGGAAGACACTCCCGTAACGAATCCCCAAAGACCTTTATCGCTTAGATACATAACTTGAATAATGTGTTTCATGCTAAAGCCTCTATGGCCCCAATAAGAAAGATAGTCCCCTATTAATGGGATATCCGGGATATATTGGCCAAAGAGTGCGTAAAGAAGAAAAAGCAGGGTTAGAATTGGAAAGGTTATTCCTATGGTTCTTCGTCCTGCCTCCAAGGCAAGAATAAGCGCCACTGTTCCGAGGAAAAGTTGTATATCTGTTGATTCAGCTGCATGCTCCATTATCCAGTTATAGTTAAAAAGGATATAACCACACGAAATAATAGTCATTATAATAAAGATAATGTCTATACCAAGAAATACTGAATGCCACGAACCATCTCCTTTTTTTCTTGAAGGCCTCATAAGAGAAAAAGTGAGAATCAATGCAAATCCAACATGCACCGCCCGTTGCTCCAGGTTAGGAAGCGGGCCGGCAAAGCCAGTATAGATATGAAACAAGACGAACGTTACAGCAACCACGCTTAAAACAACCTTCCAGATTCCTTCAGGATTTCGTTGTTCTAATCTATTCTTTATTTTATTTTGATTATTTTTAGCTGCTGAGTCACGGTTTTCAACAGGAGACATGCGTTACTCCTTGAAGTAGGGTGGCATTTTATATGCCACCGTTATTGGCGGGGTATAAAACCCCGCCCCACAAGAAACGAATCCGAATTTATTGAGAACTTAAAAAACTCCACAACAAAGGAGCAACTCCACTATTGGAGTCGCTCCTTTACATGTTTTGATGATGTTATTTTGCTTCTGGAGGTATTGCTACCGGCGGTATGTTTTTTGCCCCGAGTTCACGATATGCCTTAAGAGCACCTTTTTGAAGAGGGATAAGTGTCAAGGCTGCAGGGTCCTGGATCAAATCCAACTCTTTAAAGGCCGGCCAGGCGGCAACTTGAAATTCCTTGCCTTTTATTATTCCATTTACCAGATTATACGCCAAGTTATCTGGCATGCTCTTGCTGCACATCACTCCTATAGGTCTTCCCCACATTGTATATGCCGGGTGATTGGGCATGGCCTTAATCCCTCCTGCAGGGACAGTGATAAATGAAATATAGGGTACAGCAGCTACAATCTTATCCATATGCTGCTTTGTAAGTGGAATTAACCGTACCTTGGTAAGCGTCATAATATCTAAGGTCGATGCGTCAATCTGGGTTCCGATTCCCGTTTTGACATAACCTACAATTCTATTGTCTTTTATTGCTTTAACAGCATCAGATGTTGCACCGATATGGTAATCCGGTTTTACTCCAAGGATTTTAAATATCTGTTTTGTAGTAGCTTCTGAAGCAGACCCTCTGATTCCAGGATTGAACTTTTTGCCATTAAGGTCTTCAAGTTTTTCCACTCCACTATCTTCTCTGACCACAATAAAATCGATACCTACTGCATAAAGCCAAAGCAACCTGACATCCGGCAAAGCATTGCCCTTCCATCTTGCCAGACCTTTCCATGCCTCATACATGGTTTTCATTGAGCAAATGCCCATATCAATTTCTCCAGATTTAACCCTCTTGAGATTATCTACACTTGCCCCTGTTTCCACTACATTGACCTTCACCTCGGGGACATATTTGTTTATAGCTTTTGCAGCTCCAACCACATAAGCATAATGGCTTGATGCTGCTGCGCTGGACCCAAAGAATAGATATTTTTTCTTAGCTTCAGATGTAGCGGGCAATGCAAATGTTAATAAGACGACAAGGATAAATAATAGTTTCACATATTTTTTCATTGATTTTTCTCCTTAATTTATAAGTTTTTACTAAAGTATAGTTTCAAAAAACACAATGTTTGATTAAATCAAGACAGGTTAGAGAAATTATGGATATTTAGCGCAAAGATTCTTTTATTTCCACTTTCAGCTTTTTGGGCTCGACCTTCCGCCAGGTATTCACTGCAAATGTATAGTCTTTCCCTGCGGGTACTATATTTGGCTGACCTTTTTTCCCTGATGCAGTAAATTGACTCACCTGGTCATCAGCCTGGAGCTCCAGATAGAAAGGTTTATCTTTGCCGGAGATATTTTTAATAGTTACGTACACATAATAATTCCCTTTTTTATCCGGCTTAAACTCAACTTTTTCAATACTGGCACTGCTTACACTCTTCTTGTGTATCCCTCCTGTTACTCCTGCACAGGACACCGCAAAAAAACATACCATAATAAACAACAAAATCGCTTTTTTCATGTTTTCCTCCTTTTGTAGGTTTGATGGACGGTTTAGTAACTCTTTTTATTCAAAATTTTAATTCTATAATCGTTTTAAAACCGCAAGAAGTTTTTCTGCATAAAGCCTTGTGTGACGGCAAGATTTTGAATAACTTTATCCAGCCGACTGAATACCGCAGGCTCGTCACAGGGCCAGTAATTCGCGGGGAAAACGGTCCATAATCTCATGTCCGGTTTCTGTTGCAAGCACCATGTCACCAATGGCCGCAGTTGCTTCGTCCGGTATAAAAATATTTGGATGAAGTTCAAAAAGCATTCCAGGCAGGATTCGAATCGATGACTCATCCTGCGCATCCTGCGCATTAGATTTTCTACCCATAGTATAGGGGTTGGGGAAAACGGCCGATAAAATTGGATCCGAATAGTCAAGTCCCAGGCTGTGTCCGATCTTTAACCAGTACCAACCTAAATCTCTGGCGTTTGGATAATACTTGTTAAGGACTTTTTCAGAAGCTTTCCAGACTTCACTAAGATAATTTCCAGGGGTTAGCTGATCCAATGCTGCGGCCTGCATTTCGAGGGCTATTTCGAATGCTTTTTGCTGTGCTCTGCTCGGTTCTCCTATCGTACCTGTCCTTATGGCGTGCCCCCAATGACCATCCTTTAATACAAAAAGCGAGAGCAGAACCTGATCTCCCTCCTTTGGGATCTGTGAACACTCCTTTTTCGCATAGCGCGGACGATCTGCCACTGAACCCACACTCATAAATGTAGACGCATATTCACACCCTCCATACTTAGCTGTATATTCCAAATCAGCCTGAATCTGATATACCATCTTGCCGGATCGGATCTCTCGCTCCAAGGTCTCAAACATTGCATCACATACCTCGGCAGAACGACGGTGAAAATCGATCGCTAGACTATCCTTGACGATCCTTAATTTATCAACAATGTGGTTTGCTTCAACCAGTTCTACCCCTTCAAGACCCTCACGAAGCGCGTCATAAAGCGGTACAGGTGTTTCAGACCGGCCGATAAAGCCAATTTTTTCATCGCCCAATAGGATGGGCTTCAGGGTTGCAACAATTTCCCCTCCGAATTTATCCTGCGGAATAGCTCGAATATCATCAAACCACATTATCTCTTTTGCAAACAGCTGGGGAGAACGACCGGGAACCAACAGGACTGGGTCTCTTTTCGGCAACAATATAAGAACAGCGGCTTGCGTCCGTGCATCCCAGTCACAAAGGAAACGACAGTAGCCATGGGTACGACTGGCAAATCCCAAACTGCTTCCGGTGGAATACACAACGAGAGCACTTAGTTTTTCTTCTTGTGACTGCTCTATAGCTTGTTTTATCCGATTCTTAAATACAGAAGTTGGAATTGTCATAGCGTGTCTTTGTCCTTGATGCATGAATACTTATTCGCGGTACTTCTTTTTTCCCCTTCTACCGAAAAATTGCGACCTGTGCGGTTGATGTAACTCAATGAAGTTTACCATCCCGTAGGGTGGGTTGAGTCCCGCTGAAAGCGGGACTAATTCTGCACAATTTGCATACCATGGGAATTAAGTAAAATAAGGTTAAAACAACGAAACCCACCATTCTTTTGACGCTTAACCCATCCTACAACGAGCGCTAAAATCCAACTAAAGGAAGTCCCCATGATTTTATGTACGCGTCAATCATATCAACCGAAGTCGTTTGCCGCCTTTGTCATGGCCCAGACATTGACCGGAGGTGCCATTACAGGAAGACCGCAGCCAGGTCCCAAGATAAAGCCTCCGGGTGCTTTTTTCCCTTTTTCTATTGCAACCCGGCTGAGTTCATAGACCTGTTCCGGGGTTCCGGTCTGGATGACCGCAGGTTCGATGTTCCCATAGATAATATCTTTAGGGAAATGCTCGGCAGCGGTTTCCAGATCTACCTCGTGACCAAAACTGAGTACACTAGGATGTTCCCATGGAGAGACCTCTGCAAGCAACGGCAGGTTTAGATTCTGATCACCGCAGATATGAAGTCCGAATCGCTTGATCCCCAGCTTTTTCAGTCGCTCATGGTACTCCGCATGATAAGGCAGTGCGAATTTCTTTAGAGTTCTGGGAGAAATGAGTTGGTTCGATTCACTGGGGCTGCTCATCCATGCGAAAATCTTGTCAGGCCCGAAGGTTTTCACCCAGTACTCAAGAACATTGAAGATATGGTCGATGGAAAGCCGTAAGAGCTTTTCGCAGACTTCCGGCTTTTTCATGGTCCACCTCAGAAACTGATCGATGCCGCTGATATTTGCGGCCATGGTAAATGGACTGCGGGAAAAGAAAAAAACAGGGATGTCATGCGCTGCCTGTAGCTCGGAGAACCGCATAGCCTGGGGTATTCTTCCAGCTTTTTTCGGATCAGGCATTTTGAGTTTGTCGATATCTTCTTCACTTTTGACAGGGTACGATATAACCACGAGAGCGCCTTCATACTCCCCCTGGGGCATCCTTACTTCTCCCCCGAAATCCCATGCTCCCAGAACAGTATGTCCGGCATACTGGGGTATTGGATCCCAACCGTACTGCTCGGACGTCCACTGCATATCCTGAAAACTCCTTTTAGGGTCATCATAGGCATCGGCAACGCTGTGGCCCGCATTCCTGGTGTTGAATCCGGTACTCATCGCACCCAATGGAACACGGTCCGTCTTCTGGTATTGAAAAATGGCCTCCATTCGTTCCTGGCTTGTCATCATGTCCTGTCTAAAATGCACGGTAATCCCCTGTCTTACTTTTTCATCAGTTCACTCGCTTTCTTGACGGCCGTTACCGCATCGCGAGCATAGCCGTCAGCACCATAATGTTGAGCTATTTCCGGCGTGAGGGGGGCCCCTCCAACCATAATAATAACACCGGGATCGTGGGCTTTAAGCATTTCAATGACCTTAGGCATGGCCAACATACTTGTGGTCATCAGAGCTGACAGGGCCACAATATCGGCGCTTGTCTTTTTTTGCTCCTCCACGAATCTGTCAAGTTTTACATCCTTTCCCAGATCATAGATTTCCCAGCCTGCTGCCTCGAACATGGTCTTAACCAGAGTCTTGCCGATGTCATGAATATCACCCTCAATTACACCCATAACTATTTTTCCGACATCTTCCTTTTCTCGGGTTGTTTTAACGTGCGGCCGAAGGACATCTAACCCTGCATACAGGGCATCTGAGCAGAGTAACAACTCAGGAACAAAATATTCTTTTTTTTCATAAAGCCCACCCACCGTGTCCATGCCTGCGGCCAGGCCTTTCATAATTCCGTCATATGGGTCAATACCTTCTTTCAAAAGGGCATTACACAATTGTGCAGAGGTCTCTTCGTCATAGGCAACAACTGCGTCGTGGATTTGTTTCAGTAGTTTTTGTGTTTTCTCAGGCAACGTCATGTTTTTTCTCCATAGTTACGGGGAAGCCTTTGCGTTCATCTCCTTTTGTTAGAAGATATAGAGAATATACGTCTTTTACGAGGTTCAGGAAAACCGATCAGTCAATGCAACGTGCAGGATCTCTCCCATATCCCAAATCCTGACACCCAGGTCGGCCTCATACTTCATGAGATTGATAAGGCATATGGGGCACGTCACGATTATGTCCTTGCAGATTCTGGCAAGTTCTTGTATGCGAATGGAGGATATCTGACGACTGAGATCAGCAAAGGCATATTCCACAGGACCCCCACAGCATGCTGTGTCCAGTTTTGTGTTCTCTGGTTCCAGCAGTTTGATCCCCATGTTAGGTGCCAGCTTCCGTACATTTTCCACTATGCCCAGATCCCTGGTCATGACGCATGAATCGTGCATTACAAATTCCTTTGGAAGGTCTTTGTGGCTAACGTCTCCCAAGTCTCCTTTTCCCTCGGATAAAATCTCAAGATAATGTTTTACCCGGATGTCATAGTTTTCAATGTACTTAGGATAAATCTCTTTCATCATGAATGTGGTGTGAGGATCAACTGCAATCACCTCCTCCACGCCATGGCCCTTTAGCAGTTCATAGACCTTATTTATGTGGGGCGCAATATCCTCCTCAAGACCCAGGTCATAGAGGAGGACACCGCTATAGGGTTCGGCCTCATAGAGGTATGCGGGATGCTCTCCGACACCGTTTAATGCAGCAACTATCCCCTTCAATACCCTGGTTCCCCTGGCCTTTATCTCCTTTGCACCTATTGCCTTTAGCCGTATCACTGTCTCCCCGGCCAGGCGGTTGCCCATGGAAAGGGCCTTACCAAATCCCTTTATGGCAAGAAGCGGTTTAATAGATGCCACCATATCTGTTGTCTGAATAACGTATGGAAGCATCTGATACATTCTTGCCGTGAGTAATACGGTCTTGCCACCCTTCGGGAGCCCAAGCCCATTGGTCCACTCCGTCCAGTAGGTATGCTTGAAGCCAAGCGGGTCGCCCGTCCTTTCGATATTTCCTTTGAGTGTGGACAATGCCTGGGTGATCAGGGTCTTAGATCTTTTCATTACTGCTTCCTTGTACAAGATTCTGGGACAGGAGTGATCTTCCCATCTGCATGATTTTACAGATATCAATGTCCTGTCCCTTACTTTTGCATATAACCTCACAACGCCTGCATTGCAGGCAACTGTAAAGGCAGTAGGTCAGCGAGTCGTCAAATTCCAGGATGCCGGTGAGCAGATATTTTATTATCTGCAACCTGCCGTAAGCAGACATGGATTCAACCCCTTCTGAGGCCTGATATGTGGGGCAGACATCAACGCAAAACCTGCATGACCTGCACTTGGCAATTTCTTTGAGCAGGGTCTCTTTGGCAGCATCCTTTTTGTTCACATCCATCCCTCCAGGTTTCCCCGGTTAAGTATATTATTGGGGTCCAGGGTCCTCTTCAAATTAACCAGAAAGTTATAATACACTTCACCATACTTCTTTTTAAGAAATGTTGCCCTCTGAGCAGTAAGGCCCCATTCGCCCCCGCAACCACCATATTTCACATTTAATTCTTCAGTTTTATCTCTTACTTCTATGGCAACTGCCTTTTTTACATCATTGGGAATATCTTTGGTGGGAAGGAAGGCATAGGCGTGGATGGTAGGGGCGCCAATATGGCCAAAGGAATAAAACTCATTGCCTTTATAGCTTTCCAGGTTCAATATGATATCCTGGGCTTCGTGAAAGGCCTCTTTGAGCTTGTCTACCCTGACCGTAATCTCGCTGCCAAAGGTAGAACCCAGCCGATATATGTAATTTCCCGCTTCAGCCCGGCTACTCCATATTTGAGCCCATTCCTCTTTATCTTTGACAATCTTTGCCTCAATGGGATTCCCTATTTTTAAGAATTCAAGAAACATTTTGGCCTTTTCTTCGCAACCCAATTGAGTGGATGAATCTATAGTTATCATGGCAACAGCGCCAGACGGAGCCTTTAGACCAACTGCTTCAAAACCCACTTTGGATGATTTTTCATCAAGATATTCAAAAAACATGGGTGTGGGTATACCCTGTTTATACATTGCCATTACTGTGTCTAAAATATCCTCAGTACGATGGTAATAGGCAACGATATTTTCTAAAAAGGGCAATGGGATCAACCGCATTCTTATCTTCGTTATAACGCATAATAGCCCCTCTGAACCAACGAGGAATTTTGTGGCTTCGATTCCTGCCGGTTTCCGGGTGGATTCTGTTCCAGTTTGTAAGATCTCACCGGTTGGCAGGACGACTTCCAGACCAAGTACATAGTCGCCAGGTTTACACAACGTCGCATCGATTGCGTGGGCGCTCGTATTTACCGATACTACCCCCCCTATGGTGGCGACCAGTTCGCTTCCAGGAAACGCCGGGAGCAGGGCATGATACGGCGTAAGGGCTTTTCTTAATTTGGCAATATGAAACCCTGGTTCGACCTCAAAATAACCCCTTTCCGGGAATACCTCCAGCCCTTTCATTCTTCCCATATCCAGGACAATACAATTTGTTTTCGGCCGACCGAGACCTACCAGTGAAGTGCCGGAGCCATGGATGTGCACGGGTATCTTTTTTTCGTTGGCATATCGCAGCACCGCAGAAATGTCACGACTGCCTTCTGGTCTTACCACGGCATAGGGCATGTTGTGCTCTTCAACGTCCCATGGCATTGTATCCTTCGCATAGGCCAAAGCGGTAGGTCTGTCTGTAAACGCGTTGTCCTTTCCCACTATCTTTGCCAGATCTTTTGTCAGTTTTTTAAGATCCACATCCATAAAGATTAACCTCCGGTTCAGGTATTTGCCAGTGCGTGAAACGGCACTTAACAAAACAGATTCTGTCGAGCGTTTGGCCGGTGAACGAGCTCTTATGCAGCCTTCTTGTTTCCCGCATATACGACAAAATTATAATATTTGTAAAAGCAGTCCACACTTAAAAATCCAGCACTGCGCATCCAGCCCAGTTGCATATCTAGCGGTGCCGGTATATCGTAGGACATCCGTTCGTATATTACGCCCAGCTCATCTTCGGTCAGGTCTGTCTGCTCAAGGTGCTTCCGCCACTGCTCCTGGTAAATCTCTTCGATGTCATCTGTCGCCCCTCTGGCAAGTTCGGCGTGAATAAAAGTGCCGCCTGGAACTAGGGCATCGTAAATCTTTTGAAAAAGGCGTTTCTTCCGGTGATCCTCCAGATGGTGTATCGACATGGCCGAAACGATCAGATTAAATTCTCCGGGCAGAGGAGACGTGTCATAGTCCATAATATGAAACTGCACTTTATCTTTTCCTTCAAATCGCTTCTTTGCCTTTTCAAGCATCTTTTCGGAAATGTCGAGGAGCGATACGGCTGCTTTCGGGAAAATATTGAGAATAAGGGCGGTCACCAGTCCAGTACCTGCGCCTAGATCCAGGGTAGTAAATTCGGCATCGCTGTTAAACGGTATAAGCCGGATCAGGGCCTTGTAAAAATCATCAAAACAGGGAATCACCTCTTGTCGGTTCCGATCATACTGAAGAGCCCCGGCATCAAATATCTTCTCAACAGACATGTAAATCCTTTTGTAACTACTCAGGTTCAAAGTTCCATGGTTCACGGTTCAAGGTTAAACAGATGCGTTGATAGCTGTTAAACTGATAAACTATGAGTTATCTGAGCTCATCATGTCACCCAGGATACATCAAACCGTGAACTGTGAACCCTGAACCTCACAACCTGAGTTACATCCTTTTCTATAAATTATTGTCTGAATAAAATTCAATACAATTGTTTAATCTGCTCAACACCTGCTGGTTTTATCAGGGCAGCATCAGGGCAATCAGCCGGTTTATATCCTGAATATCTTCCAGAAAATCGATCATGGAAAGAAGCTCTTCTATTTTGGCGTTACCAAAATCAAGTCCGCTATAAGCAACGCATTTCCTGAATTTCTCTCTGCATTGCTCAGCACCCATCGCCTTTGCCGGATTTCCGAGAGGAACGTTTACTGTTTTCCCATGTGTCCGGCCGTCCTTCATTTTGATTGCCAATTCTGCATGGAGAATGTCTTTGGCCGGCAGTTGAGGATTTACTGAGACTTTTACGCGATCTGCAAGGGCCTTGACCTGCAGGTCATGGATGGCGCCGGTTTCAAAGTCACCTATAAAAACATCTCCGCGCGTCAGGGCGCAGGCCACTGTATAGGGAATGCTGAACTGGGCATCTACCTGTGGGTTGATACCGATGACAAAGGGCTTACCCACCATTTCGGTGACCATCTTTGATGCTGTCACCTCTATTCGATCAATATCTTCAACAATACCCCCGATTACGTCTCTCAGCTCAAGGGCTGCGTCTATTGAGGCATGGGTCATGCGGCAGCTCGGATAGGGCTTGATGCTCAGTTCATTGATGGTGTAATGGTTTCCAAGAGATGCAAGTACAGGTTCCAGGTCAAACTTCCCGGCTTCATAAAGATTGTAATAGCCATAAGGACCGCAAAGGAAGTCGATACTGCCGGTAATTCCTTTCATGGCCAGAAATGCAGAGGTTACACCTGCAGATGCGGCAAATCCTGGCTGCATCCGTTTGACCAGGCGGCCTTCGATAAGTCCCTGGGCATTTCCCGACGTATGGCTGTAAACCACACCGAGAGCATTGGCTATTCCATCCCTGTCCAGGCCCAATATCTTGGAAGCTGTTGCAGCAGCACCGAAGCTGCCACATGTGGCCGTACGTATCCAGGACAGGGGACGGTCAATTCCCATGCTGATTCTGCAAATAACATCGACTCCGAGTACAAGCGCAGCAATGAATTTCCTGCCGTCCACTTTTCCTGCAGATTCCGAGGCTGCAAGAGCCGCAGGAAAAACACTTACAAAGGTATGCAGGGCCGAAGCGTCCAGAGTGTCGTCAAAATCAAGCGCATGCATCATGGTACTGTTTACAAGTGCGGCAAGAGGCGGCGTAGTCTTATCGCCATGGATAAGAACGGAAGAGCCTGATTCGCTACTCCAGGCTCGTGCAAGATCGGCAACCTCCGGGCATCCGGGTGCCAGGCTTCCAGG
Source organism: Desulfobacteraceae bacterium (assembly GCA_030612945.1). GTDB lineage: Bacteria > Desulfobacterota > DSM-4660 > Desulfatiglandales > Desulfatiglandaceae > 4484-190-2. The sequence continues at coordinate 2,975 of JAUWMY010000009.1, read as the reverse complement.
AAAAGCTACGCCCAGAGTGTCTATAATCAGGAGTTTGCAGTAAGCTACCGCTTCAGGTGGCAAATCTTCGTACCGCACTTTTGCGATATGGTCGATCAGCCTTTTTTCCGGATTTAGATTGAATTTGTTTATTTTCGACATTTTCAGCCCCAGTTGATATCATTCAACCGGCAGATTCCTGAACTCCTGAATGAACGCACGGGCATAATCGGTGACCAGCTTAAGGATCGATTCCCCCTTATCTGCAGATGCCGCGGTGGGGTCGCCCATAACGCCTGTATCCGTGATGTCCTTGATATCCTGGTAGATCGTCTGCACAGAGCCTTGAAAAGCGGTATCACCAAGGGAATTCTTCACTTCAAACAGGCTCCCTGCCGGAGATTTGACAGAGTCCCGTGCGATTTTATCGATTACAACAGTTTCGGGTTCCAGCGCCATAATCGAAGAAGTCATGATTTCCCCGGCATGGGTAAATTTTCCCTCCCGGATCATCCCGCTTTCCCTTGATGTTAAATCGTTTGCCAGTTTCCAGATACTCAGCATGCCTATGCGGACGTTCCTCTCCATAATCAGGGTACGAGCTGCTGCCTCGATACATGAGTTGTTGCCCCGGTGAGAGTTCAGAAAGACTATACGTTTAACTCCGTGGTTGATTAAGCAGGTACAATATTCCAAAAAGACTCTGGTCAGAGTGTCATGTTCAAGCGAGATGGTTCCCGGAAATGGGTTAAACCATTTTGAATACCCGATGGGAAGGGTAGGGCCGATTAAAACGCCTGGTTCGCCGGCCAGTTTCGCTGCAACACCGTCAGCCATGATGGTGTCTACACCCAGAGGCAGGTGAGTTCCTTCAAGCTCCGTAGATCCCACAGGAACAACAATCACCGTTCTTGAATTTACATTATCCCTGAATTCTTCCCAGGTCATACCCGCAATAAAGGTTTTACCCATTGCGAAATCCTTCTATTCACTTTTGTTCAGTTCGGCAGATTGATTATGTTGAAAAAGCCCTATGGTAAAACGCTTCAACAAATCAGGAGATCTAATGGCAAGAAGCGCTACAACGATGACTACACCAAACAGGTCAGTGACCCAACCCGGATAAATCAGGCACCCGCCACCAATGAATAATGCTAACCTGAGATGGATGGGCAACTTTCCCCCAAGATAATTTTGTGCGGCACAGGCCAGGGCATATACCCCGAAGAAGGCTGTTACACAGACAAGCAATATCTCACCAACATTCCCAACCAGAAGAAGTGCATTGTTGTAAACAAACATATAGGGGACAATGAAAATAACGAGGGCGAGGCGGCAGGCTGTTAAGGCGGTTTTCATCATAGGAGAATCGGCAATTCCTGCTGCAACAAAGGCATCCGGGGCCATTGGGGGGGTAATACCTGCAATGGTACCGAAATAAAACACAAAAAGATGTGCAGCAAGAGGATAGACCCCCATCTTTATAAGGGCAGGTACGACCAGAATAGCAAGAATTATATAGGCTGCCACAGGCGGTACACCCATACCCAGGATAATGGAGGCAACCATGGTCATCAATAGAAGTAAAAAAAGGTTTCCGTGTGAAAGCTCGATCAGGATAGAAGACATCATCAGGCCCAGACCTGTGAGGGTAATCATGCCAACAACAATCCCCCCAAGCGACAGAATAGCTACTACAGGAGCGGCCGTTAATGCCCCTTTTTCAAGGCCGGTTAGAATCATTGAAAAAGACATCCGGGTTTTTTTCCGCATCATAGCTACAAAAGGAATGCTGACGTTTGCCCAAAGGACAGCCCTTGTAACAGAGCTTCTTTCAAAACCCAGGAAATAGATTAATACCAAAAGAGGAATAAAAAATTGCCAGCCTTCTTTAAGTGTTTTTTTAAGCGGTGGAATTTCTTTTTTTTCAAGACCGACAAGCCCTATTTTCTGGGCCTCTATATCAACCATTATAAAAAGTCCGAGGTAATAAAGGATGGCCATGAGGACGGATGACTTTATTATGGTAAGATAATTTACACCCAGGATCTCCATCATAATGAATACAGCGCTTCCCATAATGGGTGGCATCAGAAGGCCTCCGGCACTGGAAACTGTCTCAACCGCGCCTGCAAAATAAGCAGGATACCCTGATCTTTTCATAAGTGGGATAGTAATCTGCCCTGTTCCTGCAACATTCGCCGTCCCGCTCCCTGAAAGCATGCCAAAAAGGGAGCTTGCTACCACAGCGATCTTTGCAGGGCCACCCCTGAATTTACCACAGATGCCATAGGCAAAATTTATAAAAAACTCCCCACCACCTGCCTCTCTGAGCAGGGCACCAAAAAGAATAAAGAGAAATATAAACGTGGCGGAAATCCCTGCAAGCATTCCAAAAACGCCATCCGCTGTAATGAACATACTGGATATAATCCGGTCAACTGCATAGTTTTTATGTGCAAAAAGGCCGGGCATTATTTCCCCAAAACGGGCATAAAGGAGAATCAGGACAGCAACACAAGGAAAGGCCCAACCTAATGCCCTTCTTGTCCCCTCAATTAAGAGAATTATAAAAATGGCTCCCATAACAAGTTCAGTTAGGGGAGGTTCAAGTCCCATGGCACCCATCTTTCTGAACCAAGTTAACATGACATAGAGACCGCAGAGCAGAATAACAGCCGCCGCCGTAATACTATCAATGCTCAGCCGATCTTTTCTGCTTTTTTTGTTAATGGGATAGACAAGGAATATCAGGATAAAACCAAGGGTAACGTGAGGAACCCTCTGATTCATGGCAGTAAATTGAAAATAACCCGTATAGAGCTGAAACAGACTCATGCCAATGGCAATCCACCTGACCAGGTGGGCCGGTATTCCTGTAAGCTGCCTCTGTCTCGTGCTTATAGCACCGGATTCATTGGGTTTTGCCGGCTCTTTATTCATGTCTCACCTTTTCTATTGATGATTATAGGCGTTCACAGGTCCAGAATTCACCA
>JAUWMY010000381.1 GCA_030612945.1 Desulfobacteraceae bacterium | reverse complement strand
TCATTCGAATTCATTTTATTTACATCTTTGGACTCTTTTAGGGTCACCGTTCGAGCCTCCCCTTTTAGAGATGGTAGTTGACTAGAAGAGTTCCTGGATATTCTTGACCCTTACAACCATCTCCGTAAGTTCGTTCGACATGGCCTGCATAAATGCTTTTCCGTCGGTTATCCGTTCAGCGTCAAAGGTGGTTGATACACCTACGATTTTAACGGTTAACGGAATTCCGTCTACTTCAATCGGATCACCATGCAGTAATCTAATAGTCCGTCGAAGCGCCAGTTTTGCATCGCTTTGCATTGTCATGGGCAGAAGGCCAATCATTTTGTTTTTTCCCAACTGACCGATGATATCCGCCTCCCTGAGGATATCGGCAAGTCTACGTAAAATGGCATCCATCACGGCCTGTTGTGTGATGGCATCAGTTGGGTCCCCCGTTTTCGGCTTGGCCTTTACTACGGAAAAAGATAGAGCGGAAAATGGCAAGTCATAACGGGAGGCCCTCGATATTTCTTTTTTTATGACAAACATGATGGCCTGAGATTTCAAAACCCCTGGCGGCATCTTTTTCTTTGCTTCCTGCTCCCGCTTAATCTGCTTTTGTTTGTTTATCTCGGAATAGATCTCTTTGAAGTCATTTTCGTCAATTTCTTCTGACTTGACCTTGGAGCGTACTATTGTCAGGATCTCGCCAAGTTCTTCGTTCTCGCCCACACTCTGTTCCAGGATTTGCAGCACGCTCAAATTCTTTGCCCTGTTTTCTTCAGGGGTCATAGATTTAGATTGAATCCAATCATCTCTGAGTTTGTCAAAGACTGTATCCATGCGTTTGTTGAGTCTCTCTTCCAGGCCCTCCAGGACATCGTCTTTAACAACATTCATATCCTTCAAGCGGCTTACAATATTGGTTTCAAGCCCGGTAATGACCTGACGCAGGTGTTGTTCCCCTTCCGCGCCATTTTCTGCGGTAATATCCTGGCCCAATTTCGATCCCATGCGCTCCACATAATCCACCAAGAGGTCGGTCAGCACCTTTTCATCCCCGGTTCCTTTTCGAATTTCAGCCGCCAGGCAGATCAGCTCTGCTGCTTCCGCAGGGTTTTCTTTGACCTCTTGTATCAACTCTTTGCCGTCTATGCCTATTTCCTCGGAACTTTCCTGAAGAATCTTGGCAAGCTCGTCACTTTGAAGTTCCTTGCCAAGCTCTTCCACCAGATTCAAATATTCGGGCAAGGGCATGCCTTCCTCAAGCAGGGCCGCTTTGATCTTGGGGAGTACCCGCTTTAGCTCCTCGGCATCAGGGATCAATCTGCGCAGAATCTGTGCCAAGCGTGAGGTCGTAATTTTCCCGGCCTTGTATTCATTTTTTACAAGCCGTATCAGGACGTTGTCTGTGATTTCATTGGCCTGATCAAGGATCTCCTCCTTATTGGAAAAGGTTATGTCCACGTCCTTTTGGGCGTCCATTCCCTCTATGAGCTTCTTTTTCATGTCAAAGACTGCCGCAGCAAGTTGAGACACATTTGCATCACCGCCACCAGAGAGACCTTTTTCAACCTCCTCGCCTATTACCTGAAGTTGGTGCAATAGGACCGGTCCGGGTCGTCGATCCTCAGCATCACTCTTCTGAACACTGTTGATGTCGGCTTCAATCATATTCATCGACAGTCCGGTAGGATTTGTTAAAAGGTTATTGATGTTAAGGTTTTTTTCAAATTCTTCTGCCAGGACGCTTTCAAGAACCATATCAATGAACAGTTTTTTAGATTTAAGCTCGTCCTCATCCATCATTTCAGGGGTTATGTTTTTGAGGACATCGCGTGAAACCACTTCATCATCCTCAGTGACTTTTCTGTAAAAGACATGGTTGATCTTTAAATTGGTGATACCTTTTTCAGCCAGGGCTTCTTTCATGGATTCGGCATTGGGATATTTGTCCAGAGATACGAATATTCCGAGAAAGGTTTTTAGTTCATTTTTGGTCATCCCCTCATAGAATGAAATGGATTGAATTTCAGCTTTCTTGAAGTGTGCTACCATCCTGTTAACAGTGATGCGAGGATCTAACGGTTCTTCATCAATAAAAAATTGCTCACGATTCATAGCGAAGACTATTGGGGATATGGACGTGAGCAGCTTTTCAACAAACGGATGGAATTCATCGATAGACTGCTTGACGTAAGGATGGTCCATTTGATACATGGTGGCGCGGTTAAACAGCAATGAAAGAATGCGGCCGAATCTGGCAAATTCTTGCTTGGTGACTTTGGTCTCCGGCATTTTTCCCTCTTAATGCAGTTTTTTTATGTGATGATCCCGGTAACCCTCGATGGCTTCGACAAACTCCCGGCAGGTAGCATATCGGTTTTCCGGGTCATGAGCTATGGCTTTAAAGACAACATCGTCCATTTCTCGGGTAAGCATAGGATTTATTTCTGAAGGCTTTTTTTGAAATAGCCTCTCTTTTAATTTCAACCTCATTTTAAGCAGTTCCATTGCCGTACTGTATTTTGGTAGCGGCAGCCTGGATACAAGCATCTCAAACAGCATAACACCGGTTGCGTAAATATCGGTCCTGCCGTCCGCAGGGTCGTTCAATATCTGTTCAGGGGACATGTAAGTCGGAGTTCCTGTAATCACCGAAGAGTCCTGCTCAGATCCACGGGTAGTTGTGGCAAGTCCAAAGTCCGAGACAATGGGGCGTTTTGTATGGGCTTCTATAAGTATATTGGCCGGTTTAATGTCTCTGTGAATAATGTCCTGACTATGGGCATAATCCAGGGCATCGAGGACGTCTGTAATGAGTTTAATGGTCGCCTTCAGAGGTAAGATTCGCTTGGACGGCAGCACATGCTTTCGCGCCATTGCGATGTAATCGAAAAGAGAGCGCCCCTTCACCAACTGCATCGTAATAAACAAAAAATCCTCGACCTCTCCGACTTCATAAATTGTAACAATATTGGGATGGGACAGGATAGCGGCTGATTCTGCCTCCTGCTGGAAGAGTTCGGCGGCCAAGGGGGTAAGGAGCGATTTGGGCAGGATTTTGACCGCAATTTGACGTCTTAATGTTCTTTGGTAGGCGATAAATATGGCCGCCATCCCACCGCGGGCAAGTTCCTTTAAGAGGGTGGATGTACCGACCTCCTGGCCAATAAGGTGATCAAAATTCAACTCTTTAATGGAGGTCATGTGTTACACCATTTTATCCTAACATGGAAAACCTGGTCCTCAGGACCAGATCAAAGCCACATCCTCTGGGCCCGGATTTTTATTCATGAAAAATAAAATGCAAAACAGATGCCATCTTTTGGAGTTAGATCTAAGAGCCCCTAAGACGTTGATTATTTGTGGAAATCTAAAATAAATTAATAGGTTTAAGTAAAGATGGGTCAAATTGAACGGATCAAAATGAATTTCTTTAAAGGAAGGAACGTCCGCTATCGACGTCCCCCTACCGAACCACTGAAGTGTGTAATATTTTAGTATCGTTCAAAAGTGTGTACCTGGACATTTTTTGGGCTCGGACAATCACACACCTGAGACATCTCTTTATACTGAAAAAGTACCCCATAGGTAATCGAGATAATAACAGGTTT
>JAUWMY010000086.1 GCA_030612945.1 Desulfobacteraceae bacterium | reverse complement strand
GTCTAAACCTGCCAGAGTTATTCAGTAAATTGGAGATTTAATGGGCTACATTCTCGTTATTGATGATGATGAGAACATCTGCTACATCCTACGCGCATTTCTTACAGAAATGGGTTATGAAGTGAAAGTTGCTCACGATGGGGAAGAAGGAATCAAGCACTTTGACAAAGGTCGCGATTTCGATTTAGTCATTACTGATATTCGTATGCCAAAGATGGGCGGTTTTGAAGTTGCCAGATATATCAGGGGCTCGGATAGGCCATCCACACCCATAGTGGCGATTACCGGGTTTAGTGAAAATGATATTAGCAAGGCATTTTTCAACTCTCTATTGATGAAGCCATTCAATCTGGAAGCTCTTAGAGACGTCGTTACGTCATTAACAAAAAATTGATGAAATCTACCTCAACAATGGGGACCTATACTGGTTCACCTGATCAAAATGCTTCAAGGAAAATTCGCCACGGTAGAACTCAGAAGCTTACATTTCCGGGGGTTCTCGGGAAGGGAATTACGTCTCTGATATTGGCGAGACCGGTCACAAATTGAATAAGGCGCTCAAATCCAAGTCCAAAACCGGAGTGAGGAGTTGACCCGAATTTTCTCAATTCCAGGTACCACCAGTAGTCTTCAGGGTTAAGGTTCATTTCCGTGATCCTTTCAACCAGGGTATCATGGTCATCTTCACGCTGGCTCCCGCCGATGATTTCTCCGATCTTTGGCACCAGCACATCCATTGCGCGTACTGTCTTTCCGTCCTCGTTCAGCTTCATATAAAAGGCCTTTATCTCTTTTGGGTAGTCCACAAGTATTAGCGGCTTGTGAAAGACCTTTTCGCAAAGGTACCTCTCATGTTCCGATTGAAGGTCGCATCCCCAGTTGACCGGAAACTCAAACTTTTCCTTTGCTTTTAAGAGAATTTCTATCCCTTCCGTATAGGTCAGATATTCAAAATCCTGTGACACCAGCTTCTCAAGGGTATCCACTACTGTAGAATCTATGAAACGGTTAAAGAATTTCATGTCCTCTTCACAGTTTTCCAGCACGTGGGCAAAAACGTACTTCAGCAGTTGAACTGCCAACTCTGCATTGCACTGGAGATCACAAAAGGCCATCTCGGGTTCAACCATCCAGAACTCAGCCAGGTGACGGGACGTATTTGAATCTTCTGCTCTGAAGGTGGGTCCAAAAGTGTAAACGTCTCCCATGGCATGTGCATAGATTTCGGCCTCAAGTTGTCCGCTCACGGTCAAAGAGGCAGGTCCTCCAAAAAAATCCTGTGTAAAATCAGCATGCCCGTCTTTTTGGGGGATCTGGTCCAGGTTAAATTTGGTTACCCTGAACATCTCTCCGGCCCCCTCGCAGTCGCTTCCAGTGATAATGGGTGTATGAATATAGATAAAACCTCTCTCCTGAAAAAAGGTGTGAATGGCATAGCTCATGGCACTTCTCACCCTTGCCACAGCGCCAAAGGTATTGGTTCGAGGCCTCAGATGAGCAATGGTTCGCAGAAATTCAAAGGAATGCCGCTTCTTCTGAAGAGGGTAAACAGCAGGGTCAGCCCACCCCACGACAGTGACCTCATCTGCCTGAAGCTCTACCCTTTGACCCTTGCCAGGGGAGGCCGCCAACAGACCCGTGACCTTAATGGAACACCCCGTCTGCAATGCAAGGACCTCGTCCTTATAATTGGGAAGCTTTCCATCGGCTATGATTTGCAGGCTGCCCATACAAGATCCGTCATTTACTTCAATAAAAGAAAACCCGCCCTTTGAGTCTCTTTTCGTCCTCACCCAGCCCATTATTGTGAAACGGGGGCGAATCTCTCGTGAAGAAAGGTTTTCAGCGATTCTTGTCCTTTTCAAAACGGTAACCTCGAGTCAGCTACCACCCTTAAAAAGGGTGACTTGAATGGTGACCCTAAAAGGGTCCAAATATGTAAATAAAATGAATTCGAATGACAAAGGTCAAAGCTCAAATTTCAAAGGAATGTCAAATGACAAATGCTAAAAAGATATATCCACCCATCAATTCAAATGCAGCCTACAATAATGGAGATGAACAATGGGAAAAAGTGTAAGTTCTCAATAAATTCGGGTTGTATTAAGAAAATCCCCCTCAATCCCCCTTTGCAAAAGGGGGAAGGTTCGGAATGCCCATACTTTTTGAGATATTGCGAAAAAAATAAATAACTGATTGTTTTGGGAAACATTTTGACATTGGGGTTTTGGATTTGATTTGACATTTGGATTTTGTCATTTGAACTTTATTCCATAGGGCATCGCAAATCACTATCTAACACGCATAGCAGACCTGGGATCATCCCTCTTTTTTCTCAAATTCTCCCATGAATGCCACCAGGTCCTTTACCGCCCAGATATCTGTGGCATTGTAGATGGAAGCCCGACAACCTCCGACTGAACGGTGCCCTTTCAGGCCTCCCATGCCCTCTTCCATGGCCTGAGCCACAAACCTTTTTTCCAGGTCCTCGTTCGGAAGCCTGAAGGTCACATTCATCAGGGACCTGCTGTCCCTGGCCGCAGTTCCCTGATAAAAATCGGATTGATCAATAAAGCCGTATAGGAGGGCTCCCTTCTCTTTATTGACCTTTTCCATTTCCTCAAGTCCGCCAATGGTCTCTTGAAGCCATTTTAGAACCAGATTGGTTGTATAAATGACCAGGCAGGCCGGTGTATTGAACATGGAATTTTTTTCACTGAATGTAGTGTATTTCAACATTGTGGGGATGTTATCCGGGACTCTTTCGAGCATGTCCTTTCGAATAATTACCATTGCAGTGCCAGCAGGCCCTATATTCTTCTGTGCTCCCGCATAGATCAACCCGAAAGGCTTTGCATCAAAAGGTCGGCTCATGATGTCCGAAGACATGTCGCAGAAAAGCGGAACATTTCCGCTTTCAGGGAATTTGGCCCACTGAGTGCCTTTGATCGTGTTGTTTGACGTAAAATGGAGAAACGCTGCATCCTCATCTACTTTGAAGTCTTTCGGAATGTACGAGAATCCCTTATCCTCGGAAGAGGCGATCACGCGTACATCCTTACCCTGGATTTTGGCTTCCTTTATGGCTTTGGTGGACCATGTGCCTGTGTCTATAAAATCCAGTGGTTTCTCTTCTAAGCTTAGATTCATCGGGATCATGCAAAACTGAAGGCTGGCACCACCCTGGATGAAAAGGACATGGAAATCTTTGCCGAGATTCAAGAGGTTTTTTGTCATTTCAACTGCCTCATTTATCACATCGTCAAACCACTTTGAACGATGGCTCACCTCCAGGATAGACATCCCGGAGCCCTTGAAATCTAAGAGTTCTGCCTGTATTTCTTCCAAAACAGGCAAAGGCAATGCAGCCGGACCAGCATTAAAATTGTGTATTCTTTTACTCATTAGTAACCTCCTTTAAATACTTTAGCTTTCAAGTTCTTCCAGCGTTTTTTTAACTATCTTGAGCCCTTCCTTGTCTTTCTCGTATGGTGGGCGACCCTCCAGGTCAGCCTCAATGATACCATTGCTTAAAGGGATAAAAGCCAGGAAATGAAAATCAGGCATTTGCTTCAACAAGAAATCCCTGTCTTTGTCCGACCGGATCTTATTGCCCACAAAACTCAGTTTTTTTATCCTGATATCTCCCGCCAGTTTGGCGATTTGATGCGCTGTTTCAATGCTCCGCTTTCCGGGTTCCACCACGACCACCAGCCGGTCAACGGCCATGGCCGTACCCCGGCCCAGGTGTTCCAAACCGGCCTCCATATCCATTACCACTGCCTCATCCCGGGCGAGCACAATATGCCTCACCAGATTCTTGAGGAGGATGCCCTCGGGACATACACATCCTGCCCCACCTATTTTGACACTTCCCATAACCATTACTTTTACGCCATCCACTTCGACGGACAGTTTCTCCGGCAGGTCGTCAACCTTAGGATTCAGCTTAAAAAACTGTCCCATAGTACCCGCCTTGGCCCCGGTTCTTTCCTCAATCAGACCCCTCATTTGTGAAATGGGCACTATTTCACTGCTGTTTTTGACGCCAAGGGCCTGGGCCAGGTTGGCATCGGGATCCGCGTCAATGGCCAGCACCTTTTTACCCTCGTCTGCAAGGGCCCGAATTAGAAAAGCGGCAAACGTAGTCTTACCCACGCCTCCCTTACCACTTACGGCAATCTTCATATATTATCTCCTTGTGCTTTCTGCTTTTTAAAAAGTAGCATCTCAGAATTTACTAAATGAAATCTTAACTTAAAACAGTTTCGAACATTTTTTCAAGAACAAAAATAAACCGACCTTTAATGAGTATCCCCCGCTCTGGCAACGTTTTGCTGAAAAAGGTCTGTGTAACCGTTCACGGGTTCAAAGCCCGCCCTTGTGCGACTCTTGGCATGATTCCAAACCTGTGCTTGAGTAGGCTTAGACTGTACTTCTCGCATGTATAGTCCCGATGATCGGTCTGGGCCAGGGGTTCAGATGTTCAAAGGTTGCATTCTCACCACCATACGTCATTTTGTAAACGTTTTGTACGGGAAAACCGACCGCTTCCACATCCCCACAAATCTGGACCATGGTATTTGGCAATTATGTGGCAAAACCAGCATTTTTTACGAGGACTTCGGGTCTTCAATTTTGTCCCTGTCCCTAACCCTGAACGTTGAACCCTGAACCCGTGAACGGCTACCTATTTTTTTAGCACAGATGTCAGCGCATCGATGCCACTGTTTTCCAGGCTGTTTACCACGTCCAGGATCTTCCCTGGAAAAGTACCGGGTCGATTTTGCCGTGACAGGCGCCGAAGCTTGTTTTCAATTTCCGAAAAATTCATTGGATTGGATAAATCGCCCTTGGGAGATTTTACAACTTTTTCAAATGCCCCTTTTTTCGTGTGCGCAATCACCCTGGCAGGTACCATGGCTGGAAAAAGCCTGTCCAACTTCTGGTCCGAATACAACTGAATCTTATGGGCAAACGAAACGATATCTTTGCGGGAGAGCAACGTAGGCGTTAGAGGTAAAAGCCCTTCCTTTCCCTCGATCGCTGCCACTGCCATGCAGAAGGGAATGCTGTATTGGGCATCCTCCAAGGAATTCGGGACAGGATAGTTATTGAGTCGCAACGCTCTTTCAAATGTGTGAACCTCGATATTGCTGATCATACCTGAGTTCAGACTGTTTTCTGCCATTATGAGGAAAAGTGCGTCAATGGCACTGTGTATCCAACGGCAGCATGCATAAGGTTTGAAATATACCTTTTCAACGGCAAAGCTATTGCCCAGGCCTGAAATTATTTTATTGGAATCATAATAGTCCGCATGGTCTAAAATGTCTGTTGGGCCTGTGAAGCCCTTATCGGCCAACCAAAGAGCTGAAAGGCCTGTTAATGTCGCCCAGGGTATCCCCTCTTTGGCGCTGTTTCCCATGACCTGACTGTAGCCCGCGGCAGACAATCCCGGCGCATGAACACCGGCTACGGCAAATGCTTCAGCAAGTTTTTTCGCCGGCATATGGCGGAGCCGCCCCCCTGCTGCAGTTGCACCGTAAGCACACCATCTTCCCGTTGCCAGGGTGTCCTGGGCAGCATGATCGCGTGCCGCCGCAACCCTTATCGCAACCTCGTAACCGATTATGATGGCTGCAAGAAGTTCCCTGCCGGCGGCGTTTGTCTCTTGGGCAACGGCAAGTGCGGCGGGAATAATCGAAGCTCCGGGATGCCCCATGGCCTCTCTATGACCATCATCCAGGTCCAGAGCGCTTGCAAAAGTGCTGTTTACATAAGCGGCTCCGGGGGCATTAAAAGTTTTTCCCGAAAACCATACGTCAGAACGGCCGGACGAAAAAAGCCGTTCCGACATATCCAGGACGGCCATTGCTGCAAGTGAGCGGGAGCCGGCCGCAGAGGCCGCCACAAGATCGAGAATGCATTTCTTCGCGGCATCATATGCAGAAAGCGGAATCTTATCCGGTACGAGCTCACAGGCGAACCTGGCCAACGCCGAGGTTGTTGTGTCTTTTCTATTTTTCATCTGCAAAGAGGACCGATCATTAGACCTTTTCTATCTCTCTCAAGGTCTGTTCCTGAAGGATGCCCTGATCGGTCATTTTTTTTCGTATCCTTGAAACTGCAAGCTGCCACGGTGATAAATCAACCTTGAGATAGGCGGCTTTATATCGACTCATGTTGAGTCGCTCATTCTTTTTTTCGATATGGTAAAGGTTTAAAGAAAAAATATTCCCGGCACTGTCGCAGGCTTTTTCCAAGGCGTGTTGAATCCAAGGTGAAAATGAGCTGTATTTTGTTTCTGTTATGAAAACTCCCATAATCTCAGGGATATCTCCGAGGATCGTAACATATTTTGCATTGCTGCAAAACCCGTTATGGTATATCAGCGCCTTTTTGGTAGGTACCACATCCACCTGGCCGGAGGCGATGGCTTTACGAACTTTTGACCATGGGATCACAACTGGAATGGCCCCCATCTCATCCCAAAATATGCGAAGATGTTCGCAATCGTATATTCTCACTTTCAAACCCTTAACATCCTCAGGTGTGCATATGGGTCGGCGTGAAACAAGCACCCACTCAAGCCCCCTTATCCAGTTCCAGTTTGGGTTTAACAACCTAATCCCTTTCTGCAGCAGTACTTCCGTGACGTTTTTCCTGAAATATGGACTCGACAGAAATGCATGCCTGTGCTGTTCGTCTCTGAAACAGTATGGCAGGGAAAGCTGTTTAAGTGCCGGTGCGATTTTAAAAAATTGAACCAGATTTTCAATAAAAAGATCGACGCTTCCTTCAAAAATCAGGTCAATCTGATCAACAGCAGGGCCGAACTGAAGTGTTCCGAGAGAATTAAGAGCCACGGCTCCGTTTGTATTGCTGCCAACCTCCTGTGCGAACCAGTGCAGACCCTGGTTTTCAAGGCCTGCGACCGCAATGATCCTGTGGCGTACGGCAGATGCTTTATCTTCTGCCTGAAAGAGGTAGTTCAATGGACGGCCCAATACACGGCACAACAGGGCCAGATTTTTTATTGACACATTGGCCTTGCCGGTTTCAATCTTGGAAAGCTGGCCCTGGGATATGCCGGCTTTCGATGCAAGATCGATTGCATTCATCTTTCCGGCCTTGCGAAGCTCCCTGATCTTGATACCCACGTTTTTTTGAATTAGGGATTCCTGGACAGCTTTATCGATTTTTTCCATTAGTATATTCTTCTATTTTGTAATCGATATGCATACCCCTTGCTTCTAACTCATGAATGAACGCATCCGGTGGAACATGGCGTGCCGGCGACAGCACGCCTGTTTGGGTTATCTGGCCGGAAAGGATCATTTGAGCGCCGATGCTGGATGTAAACCCCACAGTGCGGTTCATGGCGAAAAGCCCGCTTTCAAGATCACGATAATCTATTAGATCGTAGGTTACCTTCACTTTTTTGTCTTTTTTAAGGCCCCATGCCTCAACCCTCAACAGGGCAAGGTCTCGTTCATTTATTTTATACTGAAGCCTGGGGGTCAAACATTTGGTTAAAAAAGAAAGGGGCGAAATTTCCGCGTTGCCAATCTTAACCGGAGTATCATCAAAAAATCCAAGGGCCACCATTTTGCGCCAGAACCTGCTATGCCCAGGCCATCTGAGGGCAAAGCGCCCCATCTCAACCAGACCCTGGCCCAGACCGAATATCTCAACATACTTTTCAGCATCACCGTTGGGATATGCTTCAATCGAACCGATCCCGGCAAACTCTATCTCATGAATATTCTCCTGATGGAATATTTCATTTCCCGGAACGATAAAAAGCTCTCCGTTTTTGATAAGTCGCGCCTCGCGCGTATACACAGCCAGAACCCGATCGAAAATCCACGAGATTTTATATTTGATGGGACTATCAGCGGCGCATTCGCGCGCAGGTATACCGCCACCATAAGAGTAAAGGCCGTGAACCTCATCCAGCTTGTCCACGGCCAATCTGCCCATGACAAGGTCGATTCCTGGATCAAGCCCCATCTCCGGAAGAATGATTCCCCCCTGCTCTTTTGCCAACGCATCCAACTCCTTTAGCTTGTATGTATAGTTGGAGCTTACAAAAGGGATTCCGGCTTCTAAGGCAGCCCTGGCGGCGGTCAGTGCAAGCTCTATCGGCAGCATACAGACGACCACCCGGATATCCATATCGGTAAACGTCTTTGCCAGATCCTGTTCTTGTGCGACATCCAGTTTTAAGGCCCGTGTTTTGGAATAGCCCCTTCGGTTGAGATACTGAGCTGTTTGGGATATATCAATATCAGCCGCAATTATTTCGCTTATTAGTTCACTTTGTTCGAGATCATGAATCACAGCTTTGCCCTGCAGGCCTATTCCAAGTACAATCGCTTTCATCTGTCTTCTTAGCTCCTAACCCGGATAAACCGGAAAAGTGCCTAAAGTGAGCTAAAGTTTGAAGTGCCTAAAGTTAAGGAGTCGCTTCGCTCCATCTGTTTTTATAAAAAATAGAATTCCACAACTTTATGCACTTTAGATCACTTTAGACACTTCACACTTTTTCAATTTTGCAATTTTCTGCACGTTTTGAGCAGAATTTTATCGCTAACGGCCTAACCTGATCCTGACAAGAGATCCGGCCTGTATTCATCTGTGTCCACAGCCTCAATCCGGCTGGCGGTTTTTATGCCACGTCTCTCAAGTTCCCT
>JAUWMY010000405.1 GCA_030612945.1 Desulfobacteraceae bacterium | reverse complement strand
CACGGCTACGATTCTTCCCTTTTGGAGCTCTTTTACAATTCGATCGGTTTCAATGTTATGGATTCTGGCCTTGCCGTACAAATTGCTTGTGTGGATTGCCACCTGAAAACCCAGGAACGAACGCGCGTCATAGCCCATGGTTTTCACAGCCATGACAAAAAGGGCCACGCTCACTTGCTCGCCCGTAGACACAAGGACGTCGAGCTCCCTGGGATCCGGATCATCGGTCCTTTCACGGGCCAATAGGATCAGGACGTCGGTCTGTCCCGCCATGGCCGACAGAACGACCACTATTTGATTGCCCTCTTTGTGGTGCTTTACAACCCGCTCGGCAACGTCCCTTATTTTTTCTATGCTACCAACAGAGGTGCCCCCGTATTTTTGAACGATTAACGCCATAGTTTGGCCTCTAAGGCTTTTAATATCTCAACAGCCCGGTAGTGATTCCCGGACAAGGTAATTTTTCGAAGCGAATAATCTATTATAACAAATCCAACCTTCAGTTTCCATTCCGGCAGGATTTCAGGCCAGCGATCAGCCCACTCCATGACAACAACGCCATCCTGGTAAAAATATTCCTCTAACCCGGCTGACAGAAAATCAGAAAGACTTTCCAGTCGGTAGACATCCAAATGGAAAAGGGTATGCCGGCCTTCGTATTCGTTAATGAGGGAAAATGAAGGGCTGGTGATGATTGTATCCGGTGAGACCCCCAAACCAAGGGCTAACCCCTTGGTGAACCAGGTTTTTCCGCTCCCCAGTTCTCCAACTAAGGCTATTACATCACCTTCTTTGAGGACTTTTCCCAGTTCCTGGCCCAGGTGTATGGTCTCCTGATCGGAAGCTGTGTCGTATGTAACACATCTTTCTTTCAAGAAACAATGGTCCTTATAAGATCAGCCTTACCGATGATTCCAACGATGCGATCACCATCCACAACAGGAATAGTGTAGATCTTTTTCTGAGTCATTACCGTGGCAATTTCGTCAATTTCCGTCTTTTCATCTATCGTAAAAACATTTTTCGTATAGAGATCTTCCACCTTAGTGGCGTTGATCCTCTCAAATTCTTTTTCTAATTTTTTTGGGCTTTGCAGATAAAAGACCGCATCAAAAACGGTCACCACTGTCGGTATATGAAGCTTCTTGTCCTTTCGTATCAGATCGCTTTCACAGATAATCCCAATAAGCATACCATCATCGTCCACAACGGGAACCCCGTTAATGTGATTCTCATACAGTATCCTGGCCAGATCCTGAAGACTTGTATCTTTTTTAGCGGTGATGACCTCTGTGGTCATAATATCACTGGCATTCAACATATTTACCTCAACTCCATTCCCCAATCCTCCTTCTCCAATACCACCATAGCGACACCGTATTCGCTTTCATCCGAAAGGCTCAAATGGATACCCGTTATGCCCGCCTCATTGCAAATATCAGAAGATTTTCCATGAAGCCTCAGGCCGGGTTTGCCATTGGGGTCATTGAAGACTTCTATATCCCTCCATTTTAGACCCTTCCGCATCCCCAGACCCAGGGCCTTTGAAAAGGCCTCTTTTGCGGCGAAACGGAGCGCAAATGCAGAAGACGGAGACACCCTCCGGTCACAGAACTCTATTTCAGCAGACGCAAATACTCTGGCAACAAATCTATCCCCCCATCTAAGGATCACCCGCTCAATTCTGCTTATATTCACAAGGTCTATGCCGATTCCGTAAATCATTTCTATTCATCTCAAATCCCTGATCACTGATATCAATCTTTTCTCCTCATTTTCCATGCCCTCTGCTTCCGAGTCCGATTTTTCATGGTCATAGCCTAAAAGGTGTAAGAGCCCATGTATCAGCAGTCGATCGATTGTGTGCTCTAAGTCCTCCCCAAACTCCTCCGACTCTCTAAGGGCAGCGCCAACTGAAATGACCACATCTCCCAGCATTGGCGATTCAAATTCGGATGTTGCCCCCTCTTTCATTGGAAAAGCCAGCACATTAGTAGGTCCCTTTCTCCCGAGGTAGCGATTGTTCAGATCGGCAATCCTTTTGTCGTCTGTGAACAGGATGCTCAATTCTTTTTCAGGACAGGCCAAGTCTTTTAAGACTCTCTCCAGCTTCCGTTTTATCTTCTGGTTTATTAGGTCTGGAATCTCCTGCTGGGAGTTGATCTGTATTTCCATTATCCCCCTGTTTAGAAAGCCATGCTGTTCTTCCGTTTGCAGCGGTCTCGCGCCTGCGCATAGGTTTGCCATCTGTCACTGGCTCTGGATATTCAACCCGGTGATGAAAAATACCGCCCAGGGTCTGGTTGAAACTTTTTGCAATCTCATGAAGGTCCTTTAAGGTAAGCTCACACTCATCAAGTTGGCCATCGGAAAAAGCCTTATTTATAATTTTCTGAACCAACCCTTGAATGCGTGAGGCCGTAGGATCCACAAGCGTTCTGGAAGCGGCCTCCACAGCATCTGCAAGCATTATAAGACCAGCCTCCTTGGTCTGAGGCTTTGGCCCCGGATAACGGAAATCCTCCTCCTTGATCTGAAGAAATTTCTTTACCTTTTTTTCCCTCTGTTCCTTGGCCTTTTCATAAAAAAAGGCTATGAGGCTTGTACCATGATGTTGCCGGATGATATCGATAATCTCACTTCCCAGCTTGTGTTTTTTAGCCAGTTCCACACCATCCTTGATATGGGAAATGAGGATAAGGCTGCTCATAGACGGGGCTAGTTTTTCATGCCTGTTTTGGTTAACCCTCTGATTCTCGACAAAGTAAAGTGGCTTTCTTGTCTTCCCGATATCATGGTAGTAGGCAGCCACCTTGGCAAGTAGGGGGTTGGCCTTGACCGCTTCAGCAGTCGCCTCAACCATATTGCTGACGATTACGCTGTGGTGATATGTTCCAGGACACTGAACCATAAGCTCCCTTAGAACTGGTTGGTCTAAATTGGCAAGCTCGAGGAGTTTGATGTCCGTGGTAAACCCAAAGGACATTTCAAACAGTGGCAGGAAGCCAGTAGCTAAGACCCCCACAAGAATTCCCCCAATGAAGGCCGCTCCACATGCAATAAGGGCCTCAGGGCTATAAAGCGATCCATGCAAGGCCTCCATTGCAAGGGCCAAAATCATATTCGTAAGACTTACCTTTAGACCTGTCTTGATGAAGACGCCCCTATCCCGGCAATGTCTTACCCCATAGCCTGCAATAAGGCTGCTGACAAAAAAATACAAAAAGAACTCAGCGTCACCCCCTACAACAAAAGCTGCAAGCACTGATATGATTAAGGAGAAACTCGCGGTCAATCTCATCCCCTGAAAGACGGCTACAAGCATGGCCCCACTCGCGACCGGTGCGGCGAATAAAATAGTCCTGGGCGAAAAAAAACGAAATCCACGGGCTACTTCTTCAGCCATGAAATTAAACACCACGACCACCAAAAAAATGGCCAAAAG
>JAUWMY010000373.1 GCA_030612945.1 Desulfobacteraceae bacterium | reverse complement strand
CGGTTTTTCCCATTTGCCATTTCCTGTTTTTCCTGCTTTTGCGTATCTGCGGCAACCTCAACCCTTTTTGCTCATTATGTTGACTCTTCCCTGTTTCCCGGTGCTTGATTGACTCCTGATAAAGGAACAGATTATAATGGTAGACCAAGTTCGTAGTGGATAAAAATGTACTTTCTCAAGAAACACAGACGCGGAATCAAGAACAAATATCGACGCGGAATCCCTGTCTTGGAAGCTGCACACAAGGACCTTTTGCTTTTTCTTAAGGAAGTGCGGTTTTACTTTCGTAACAATGGCAGGCACAGAACAATGTTGGTTTATCCCCACTTCCCCAGCCGGGGTTCCACTATCTACAAGCTGGCTGGACACTTACAGTTTAATGTCACCAATAGGCTTTCGCGTGAATATAAGCTGGCTATCTACTGGGAATACCTGACTTTTAGAGAAGAATATCGCGAGTGTGAGGCTCTTGCGGAAAAAGGACACATAAGGGTGATCAATCTCCACAGCCGCAACATCGGCAAAAAATACATCAATCAAATGTTCAGGGATGTTTTTGGCTATTCGATCAGCATCGACCCCCTGTCTTTCAAGGGGGAATGTGTGCGGAAAAGCGACATCAACGCCAAGCACGATGGCACAATCATCCAGTGTCCTATTGATCATGCAGAAGAGGGATGCGTTTATCAAAAGCTAGTGGACAACTCCTGGGGAGATTATTCTGTTGTGGATTTCCGGCTCATAGTTATCAAGACTGTCCTCCCTTATCTCTTCCTTAAGTTTAGAAAACGCAGTGTACGGTTTAAAAATATTTCGGAAAACCCCAGGCTGGCCCTCACATCCAAGTTCCTCAGGCCGGAAGAGATTGAAAATATCAACCTCTTCGTTCAACATATCCAGCTTGAGTACGGCGAATTGGATGTACTCAGGGATAACGGTGATGGAAAGATCTACATCGTCGATGTTAACAACACACCTCAAGGACCACCCAAACATACAAAAAGATCGGATAACAAGAAGATTTTCCGCATCATGAAGGAGGCCTTCGTCACCAATTTTCTTTCAGAACAAGAAGCATAAATTTGATCATCTCCCGCACTGATTTTTTGGTTTTAATCTGAGAGATGTGAAAAATAATTTGTTTGCGGATATGTTTTTTCTATGTATTATTATTTATGATGCAGCGGCTTTCCATAACAGGTATTCAGGGCAAGCTCACACTCGTCATGGCTCCCTTTATTATCTTTGGACTTGCATCAGGTATCTACATGCATCATAATAAAAGGAAAGGAATGATTTTTCCCTTTATTCACAGCTTGAATAAACATGTGGTATTAATTATAACTATAAGTCAAATTATCAGTAGCATGTGGGTTTACAGAGCATTCGTATGATGAGGCTGAATAGCTATCATAAATAATAGAAAGAGTGAATGCTATCTTTTTTGAGGAAAGGAGGAAAATAATGGAGAAACAAGCATTGGTTGATATGTTAAATAGGGATATTGCTGATGAACATGCAGCCATCATACGCTATCTTGTGCATGGGTATATGGAAGGGGAAGATACACCCCTTGGTTCAAGCCTCATCTCTATCTGCAGGGAGGAGATGTGGCATATGAACTGGCTGGGGATGATCATAGGAGAGTTAGAAGGAGAGCCTAATTTCACGCCGGCGCCTTACCCCTATGACCCAACCAGCAGGGGCACTATGCTCAAATCATATGTTGAATATGAGGAGAAATTGATACCTCATTACAATAGAGAAATGGACAAGATAAATAATCCCCATATCAAGCGAGTTCTCCAGAGAGAGTCCTGGGAATCTGCCATACATGCCAGGAAGTTTCAAAGGAAACTGGATAAATTAAGCCCTGAAGAGTCAGCGGAACTTCCAGGAGAAGAAAGTGAATTACCAAAAGAATTCTTGGATATATTGCAATCAGAGGTGACCAGTAAATATACCGAGATTCTACAGCAACTCCGTAGTTCCTGGCTCTTCCAAAAAGATAAAAATATGGGCTGGAAGATCATGGACCAGGCCATGGAAAAGATGAAGCAGCTGGCCCACTTTGCCGAACCAATTGCAGAGAGTGGCGTTTCACCTAAATTTAAACCTGGACAGATTGAGAAAAATCAGGCCATTGGGATAGCCCTGAAAAAGGCATTAGAGGATGTCCAAGCTGACTGGAATCGGCATATAATATTGAAAGAGGATTCTGAGCTCAAGAAGCATTCGGGTCTCATCATTAACCTGGATCTCACAATAAAGCAGGAGGAGTATCAAGCCGGAGAGCTTAAAGGCTGGAACAATGATAGATAAATATCCTAACTATTCACAGCTCGGTTTTCAATGGTTCAGGAATATTTGCCTGATTATTTTAGCCTTACTCTTTGTATCATGTGCTTCCGGAGAAGAAGAGACATTCAGGATCAAATCAAACTACTTAAAAGCGGAACATATGATCCCAATGCGGGATGGAGTCAAGCTATACACACAGGTTTATACGCCCCGGGATAAAAGCCAGGAATATCCGATCATGCTTTTTCGAACACCTTATTCCATCGGATCCTATCAGAAAAATGAATACAGGCGAACATTAGGGCCTAACAACTCCTTTGCAAAAGAAACCTTTATTTTTGTCTACCAGGATGTAAGGGGAAAATTTAAATCAGAAGGAAATTTTACAGTTATGAGACCCCACCAGCCGGATAAAAACGGAGTTCAGGACACTGATGAAAGCAGCGACACCTATGACACTATCGCATGGATATTAAAAAACATTCCGGGCCATAATGACCGCGTTGGCCAGTGGGGCATCTCTTACCCGGCCTGGCAGACAGTAATGGGGATGATCGATGCCCATCCAGCCCTTAAAGCTTCCTCCCCCCGAGCGTCTCCCTCTGACATGTGGCTCGGAGACGATTTCCATCACAACGGAGCATTCCGCCTCATGTACACCTTCGGGTGGCTGTCCTCAAACGCCCAGGCTCGCTCAGGGCCTTCGGAAGACCGGGATTGGAGATTCGACTATGGGACGCCTGACGGATATAAGTTCTTTTTAGACCTCGGGCCTGTCTCAAATGTTGATAAAAAGTATTTCCACAAGCGTGTTCCCACCTGGAACGAATATATGGAACACGGTGATTATGATGAGTACTGGCAGGAACAGAATGTCCTCCAGAATCTGAACAAAATCAAACACCCTATCCTAAATGTCGCCGGCTGGTTTGATGCTGAAGATTTTTATGGCCCCATGAGTATCTATTACTCGATTGAAGAGAAGAATCCAGAAAACCAGAGTTTGCTTGTAGTCGGCCCCTGGCTTCACGGAGGGTGGGCCCGGATGGACGGGGATGCTTTAGGCAACATCCGGTTTGGCTCTAAAACCAGTGAATACTTCAGAAAAGAAGTGGAGCTGCCCTTTTTTAATTACTACTTAAAGGACAAAGGCAGCCTGGATATACCGGAAGCACACGTTTTTGAGACAGGTTCAAATCAATGGAGATCCTTTAGGCATTGGCCTCCAAAAGAAGCCGAAGATATAAACCTCTATTTTCAAGCAGAGGGAAAACTTTCATTTTCTCTCCCTTTAGAAGATTTAGATAAGGCAAATGATTCCTTTATCAGTGACCCGGATAATCCAGTGCCTTTTTCCCAGAGAACTCTAATAAGACAAGGGCACC
>JAUWMY010000085.1 GCA_030612945.1 Desulfobacteraceae bacterium | reverse complement strand
AACACATATAGCAGAAAAGGGCGGAAACCCCAGGGTGGCAACTGTAGCCGCATTTGGTGGTGCAGGGCCGGTGCACGCCTATGGTCTGGCTAAGAAATTGGGTTCACCCAGGTTAATCGTTCCGCCTAATGCAGGTGTCGGCTCAGCACTGGGGTTTTTCACTGCTCCCAGGGCGTTTGATCTTGTAAGAAGTCATAAGGTTGCTCTTGATACGGCCGATTTTAATGAAATCGAAAAAATATTTAAGGTTATGGAGGCTGAAGGGGCCAGGACTTTACAGAAATCAGAGACAGCCGAAGATATTATATTTGAGAGATCAGTTGATGCCCGGTTTGTGGGGCAGGGATCTGAAACCAATATTCCTGTTCTTGAAAGCAATTTCACTCATGTGAAAAAGAAAGATATGCGCAGGCGCTTTGACGAAATATATGAGAAGCTTTACGGGAGAACCTATCACGATTCTCCTGTGGAGTTTATCAACTTCAAGGTGAGGGCCAGCCTCCCTGAAAAGCTGTTACAATTGCCTAAGATGGAAAAAAAAGCTGGTTCGTTAAAAGATGCCATAAAGGGAGAGCGTCAGGCATACTCTGGGATTGCAAAGGATTTTATTCCTTATACGGTCTACGACCGGTACAAGCTGTATCCGGACGCAAAATTTCAAGGTCCTGCAATCATTGAAGAGAGAGAATCCACTGTTATCATTGGCGAAGATGCTGCAATCTCTGTTGACGACTTTGGATTCCTGTGGATTGATTTATAAAAACGAATAGTCCATCTCGGATTAGTGTGAAAGCCTTTGTTCACATCATGTAGGGTGGCTCCCGCCAATGGCGGGATTATATGCCACCGCAACCCCGGTCGGGTATAAAACCCGACCCTACAATGCTTTTGTGCTATGTTCCCGACCTGGTTTTCACACTAATCCGAGATGACCCAAACGAATGTATTACACAATCAAGTTAATCCTGTAAATCCTGTCTAAAATAAGGAGGAACAGAAATGGGGCAAAAATTTGATCCCATAACCTTGGAGATACTCTGGCGCAGGTTAATATCAGTCGTGGACGAGGCGGACGGTGCGGTTGCGCGCACGGCCTTTTCAAGCCTGCTTAGAGATGCGCACGACTATACCTGTATGTTCACAGACAAAAAAGGAAGAGAACTGGCCCAGGGATCTTTTGCAACGCCAGGTCAATCCGGGGCCATGGCACTGGGGATCAAAAATCTCGTGAACAAGCTCCCAATAGATGAATACAAGCCAGGCGATGCTTTCATAACCAATGATCCATGGGCCCTTGCCGGTCACCTAAATGACATATGTGTGATAAGCCCCATTTTTTTCAAAGACAGGGTTACAGCATTTACCGCGTGTGTTTTTCATCATTCTGACATCGGGGGACGGGTATCTTCTGATAACCACGACGTGTATGAGGACGGTCTGTTCATACCCTTAGTGAAACTTTACGATGGCGGGGTTCTAAATGATGCCGTTATGGAAATGATCCGGTGGAACGTTCGAACCCCGGATGAAGTCACCGGTGACATCCGTTCCCAGGTAGCTGCAAATCATGTGTGTGAAGAAAAAATTATCCAGATGCTTGATGAATATAAGATGGACGGCCTGGATGATCTGGCTGACGAGATCATCAACCGCACTGAGAGCAGCATGAGAGAGGCCATTCAGAAAGTTCCCGATGGCATTTACAAGGCAGAAGGGATAGTGGAGCAGATGGAGGGTAAGGGCGATGTGGTCATAAAGGCATCCATTCAAGTGCATGGAAGTGACATAACGGTAGACCTTGATGGATCTTCTCCCCAGGTAGATTGGGGGGGGAACGTGGTTTATAATTTCACCTATGCCTATGTGTTTATGGCAATGAAGAGCATGTTTGACCCGGAAATACCCAACAATGACGGTTGCACAGTCCCAATAGCCATGAAGGCGCCAGAAGGAAGCGTTGTTCACTGTAAGTTCCCTGCTGCCGTTGCTGCCCGCATGCAGATAGGTCATTTTCTTACGGAGATCATTTACAGGGCAATGGCCGGGGTCCTGCCCGACAGGGTTATTGCGGGAAGTGGCGGGACGCCGGCAACCATGAATGTATTTTACGGCAGGAGAAACAATGGTAGCCCGTGGCATTCGGTAATCATCAGGGGTGGTGGTATGGGCGCGAGCGCCACGAACGATGGATATTATGATTTTATATTCCCTGCCAATGGCGCCAACACGCCGGTGGAGATATTTGAGAGCGATACGCCGCTTATAGTGGAAAAGAGGGAGATTATTACGGATTCAGGGGGTGCCGGTAAGATGAAAGGGGGTCTGGGTAGAAGAGTTATTTTCAAGGCCCCTGACGATGAATATGCGCCTCTGCCGCCTGTGAATCTGGGGATTCAGTCGGGAAGGTACCGATATCCTCCAGAAGGGTTATTTGGTGGGAAAGATGGTTTAAAGGCACAGTTCCTGATCAACGGGAAGCCCGGAAATTCGTACGGGCTCACGCAATTCGGGCCAGGCGATGAGATTATCATTGACGTGGCAGGTGGAGGCGGATACGGAAATCCTTTTGAGCGTGACCCGGAATTGGTGGAAAGTGACGTAGCCGATGGTTATGTCAGTGTGGAAAAGGCCAAAGAAGATTACGGAGTCGTAATCGATCCAGAAACCATGAAGTCAGACCCTGAAGAAACAGCAAAATTGCGCGAGTCCTTGAAGAGCGCGTGATCAGGGCAAATACACTTCATTCTAAATGGGCGGCAGGGCTCAACTTCAGAGCGAACGCGCGTATTCCTCGAACATGAAAACCGGCATTGGGGTGATGGGCGGCCTGATCGTCATGTGACCAATGTCTTCTATTGGAATCCCTTTCTGAAGCATCAATTCTGTTACAATGGATTCACATGTCCTCCCCTGACACGGACCCATGCAGACTCTGGTTCTCTTTATCTCATTGATATTGCGGAAACCTTTCTCAATTCCGGCAAAAACCTCCTTGGCTGTGATTCGTTCGCATCGGCAGACGATAGTATCATCCTCCATGATGGTAAATAAGCCGGAACGTGGTGAAAAAACTCGATTCAATACCTTGGAATACCTTTTTATCCTTTCCCGTGTATGAAAAAGTGTTTTGAGCTGGCGATCTCGCTCATCCATCGACATCTTTCCCAGTTCGGCCGCAGCGTGGGTACCGGCTATACTGCCCTCGACTTCGGCCAGGTCAGCCCCATCCACGCCTGATGAATCGCCAGCCGTATAAATATTTGCCACACTGGTCTGCATAAAAGTATCGGTTTCAGGCTTCCATGATTTCAGAACAGGATCATAGGCATGAGCGCAGCCGCACAATCGAGCCAGTCTGGCCACGGGCAGAAAGCCATAGCCCAGGCTGATAATATCCACATCAAAAGTCTTTTCCGTACCTGCAATTGGCGCCCAGTTCTCATCCAGGCGTGCAATGGTCGCTTCCCTGACCCTGTTATCTCCCGATGCTGAGATAACTGAATAGGGCCGAAGGATCGGAACCGACTTTTTCAGCACTGGAAACAGATAGGAAACAGCTTCCTTAAATAACCCCTTCTGCCGTACGATTTCAGGCACCAGCCTCAGGGAGTCCTTAATTCTTGTTGCCTCACAAAAGGCAACTACCTCTGCACCATCCTTAACCAGGCTGGCCGCTACCGAGAGCTGTAACGGGCTGGCGCCTGAAAGAAGAAACCGCTTCCCCGGCAACAACCGTTGATATTTAATCATTTTCTGCAGACCGCCGGCAGTCATGATGCCCGGGAGCGTCCACCCTGGAAATGGGACCGACCGCTCCATGGCCCCTTCGCACAGAATCAGTTTATCGAATTTAACCAGCTCTATGTGGCCCTCATGCTCCAAGGCCATGGTGGTGCCCTCAAAAAAACCCCAGGCCATGGTTTCATTGAAGATAGTAATTTTGTCCCTCAACTGGTTGAATCGCATGATGATGTCCTGGCCCACCCGATATCTGACACCTAAGAAACTTTTGTCCTCAATTACAAAATCGCCTGGTGGCTGGCGGTAGATCTGGCCCCCTGGTTCAGGGTTTTCGTCCACGACGGCGATATGAATCCCTTGTTGAGCGAGTTCTATAGCTGCCGCCATTCCGGCCGGCCCAAGACCGATAATCAACGCCTCAAACTTCTGAGTCATGCTATCTCGTCCTTTCAAAGTGTTGAGTCTCCACTTTACACCCTTCTGTCACCTGGGTCCTGCAGGTCCGAACGCTCTTGACACCGTTGACCGTCATAAGGCAACTGTGGCAAACCCCTATATTGCAATAAACCCCCAAAGGTTGAGAGTCGATGGTTCGAGCCACCATATGCCCGGATGCCATCAGGGCCGCTGCTATGGTTTCACCCTTGAAGGCCTTCAGCGGCTGGCCATCAAAATAGAACTCAATCTGCTCGCCCCTCCTGATACCTGAATTCAAGCGCTTAGCTCCGGTTTCCCCAGACACGGCTTAGGCACCTCCTTGTAAGCATACGATCTTTATTCATTACGCAAATTATAATTTATCTTAATAAAAAATGCTAAAGAAACATGTGAATATTACCGATATACATGACAGGTATCGAAAAATCAGTGACCAATGACCAGGTAATGTGCAATGGATTTAGTGAATAGTGTTGCGGCAGAAAATTTATTTATTTCAATTACCCAGCAGCAATCTCAGTTAGAGGAATTGGCGAATAGGGCGCTGTCAAACGGAATTGATCTATATATAAGGAAAGACTATGAAGGGGCCGCTAAGGAATTCCAGAGATCAATCGGTCTTGCACCCCAATCCCAACACTCTGTTGATGCATCCAATTATATGGCAAATGCATACCTCCAGTTGAATCAAACTGAGAAAGCAATTAAGGCATACAAAACGTCTATCAGCCTGAACCCGTACCGGGACGATACGCATATTATGCTTGGAAACCTCTATTTTTCGGAAAAACGTTATAAGGAATCGGAGAATGAATATAAAGAAGCCATTAGACTAAATCCAACTGAAAATAATTACTATTCCCTTGGTCAGGCCTATCTGGAATTAGGGCAATACAATGATGCAGAAAATCAGTTCAACACGGTTAAACGCCTGGCGCCGGATAGTCCAAATGGCAATTATGGGTTAGGCCTTGCCTACAGCAGGCAGGGGCGTTTTGAAGATGCTATCCGTCAGTTTAAGGAAGCAATAGGCCTTGAAAATGATCTTTATGACGCCTATGCTGAAATGGGCTATGCATACGCTGATTTAGGCCAAATAGACAAGGCACAGGAGCAGGTTGATTTTATTGAACAAGAACGACCAGATCTTGCACAAATGCTGAGTCTATATGTGTATAAAGTTGACCCGCCAAAATTCATGTTCGCATATTCAACAGACTTTATGTATTTGAAATCTGTTAAAACCCAGGTTTCTGCCTTAGACTCATACTTGGCAAATACCAACACTTCCAAAACCTTCACTATGAAATTCAGTTTTAGCAAGGAGATGGACAGGGATTCTGTTGAAGACCGGTTCAATTGGAAAATAGGCAGGGCCTCGGGGAGTGGCCCGGGTCAGGCCTACAATTTCGGTTTGCCGGTTCCATCGACTGAAATTGGTATCTCACCCTACCCAGACTATGTTTTTTACGATTCTGAGGCTTCAACGGCAACGATCTACTTCACAATTACTCAGAACGCATCTGCCGACGGCACAATCGACCCCTCACATATAGAATTCAAGTTCAACGGTGAAGACCGGTACGGATTTACAATGGACCCCGAAAGAGATCAATTCAGTGGTTTTTCAAAGGTAGCCTGACATGGATATCTCAACCGATTCGATTCATTTTCACTGGCGTGAATGTGTCTATGATTTGGGCACTGTCTTCTGCTATTATTCCATAGGGCCCTGAAGACGCCGGGATTATGAGCATTTCCCCGTTCGGTCTGGCTTTAGGCACAGGATATTCTGAATCTTTTGTGATGATCCTGGCCTCGCCCTCCACACTGACTATAGTGTGGAAACTAAGAATATCCGTAATCTCAAGAACTGCTCCGGGCTCCATTATTATCCTGTGAACCTCAAGCCCTTTATCTTCGAATTTCCCGGGCAACCGCTCCACAACACAACTATTTTCACTTTTCATAATCTCAGGAAGAGATTCTTCAGTAAAACCGGGACTCATTTCTGCGGCCCTATCAATATCCAGCATTTTTTCGACTCCGGGTCTTTCGTATCCCGGAAAACAATACCTGACAGGATAGGTCTCACCGTCTTCAAGAGATTGCGTGGGGCCGGGTATTTGAGGCTCCACGACTTCAATCCCGGGGCCTAACGCATGCAATGTTCCTGACGGTATTGGTATAACATCCCCGATCTTGACCACTCGGTAGTTGTAAAACCATTCCATTTCTTTTCGCGATGTATCCAGCTCTACAACAAGTTCCCGTGTGCCTGGAACATAATTTCTCACAGTTTCTGCTGCTAAGGCAGCATTTTTGGAGTTTTCAAGAGCCTTTTTGCCGCGATCACTGCTCTCAAGAAGTTTGATGAGCTTATTGAGGGCTTCTCCATAACTTTTTAAAATCTCTCCGTACTTTTCAGCGACCCTGCCTGAATATTTTTTAACGGCTTCAAGGCTGAACCCAACAATGAGTGCCGGTTTTTCTCCAGCTATTGATTTATCGATGCCTGTTACTACCCAGAGTTCGTTTTTGGTGTCGTGAAATTGAACGGAAAGCCTTGCTTCAGGGGTCAGTATTTTGACAAGCGGAAGAGTCTTACCGAACCTTTCAATTACTTTTCCCCCGAGTACTTTTTCCGGAATAGCTTTTACTATGTCCGCCAGGCGAACAGCATCTTCTCCAACACGAACCGTTGAACTTTTTTCTCCGGCCTCAGCGCCATACCAGTATTCGCCTATCCCCTTTACCCCCCATACCTTGAGTTGCCTGTAGGGATGAATGTATAAAGGCAAGCCCTGAATTGTATCATTAATAACTTTCTCCAGCGGGGAAACAATATCTTGAACCATCATACTTCCGCATTACCTCAAGTATTCAATATTAAAGTCATAGTGTCTGCATCGATATTGCCGCCACTTATTATGACGCCGACCTGCCCCTTCGGTGCTACCTTATGGCTTAACAAGGCTGCCACTCCCAGAGCGCCTGAAGGCTCCACCACCAGCTTCATCCTATAAAACAGGAACTTCACCGCTTCAATAATCTCTGCCTCCGATACCGTTTTCATATCATCAACATACTTCAGGACCAATGGAAACGTCACCTCTCCGAGAGAAGGCGTACGAGTTCCATCGGCAATGGTGGGTGGATTTCTGACAGTGTGGAGTGTCTTTGAATGAAAGGATTTTGTGGCGTCATCGGCCAGTTCAGGTTCAATACCAACAACCCGGCAGGATGGATCAATGGCTTTGCTGGCAATGGCCGACCCACTCAGGAGACCTCCGCCGCCACAAGGAACCAGCAGCATATTGAGTGTCTTGACTTCTCCAAACAACTCCAGGGCGGCTGTTCCCTGGCCGGCGATAACGTCTAAGTGATCGAAAGGCGGTACTATTGCATAACCGTGCTCGACTGCAAGAGCCTTTGCAATATCTTGACGGGTCTCTTTTTGAGGATCGTACTCGACAACGGTTGCACCATACTCTTCAGTGGCAACGCGTTTTGTAGTGGGTGCATCATTCGGCATTACTACCGTGGTCCTGATTCCCAGTAATCTTCCCACAAGTGCGACTGCCTGTGCATGGTTTCCTGAGGAGTAGGTAATGACACCGCGAGCTTTATCAGCATCTGAAAGCCGAGACATGGCGTTAAAAGCCCCACGAAACTTGAATGCACCCATCCTCTGGAAGTTCTCGCACTTTAGGTATACTTCTACTCCCACCAGCCTGTTGAGCGTCCGAGAGGTCATAATCGGAGTGATATTTGCGTGATCTTGCAGTCGTTCCTTGGCCGCTTTTATGCGCTCAAACATATGTTCTCCAGCTTGATTAAAGGCTATGGCTCAATCTTCGTCCCCAGCACCTCAAGGAACTTGGCCAACCACTCCGGGTGAGCCGGCCAGGCAGGTGCCGTGACCAGATTGCCGTCAACATGGGCCTTATCTACAGGAACCTCCACCCACTGACCACCGGCGCTTTTTACATCCGGCCCTACTGCAGGGTATGCAGTACAGGCTTTACCCTCGATCACGCCAGCGGCAGCCAGTACTTGTGCTCCGTGGCAGATTGCCGCAATGGGCTTGTTGTTTTCTGCAAAGTGTCGTACTGCTTCTAGCACGGCCTCATTCAATCTGATATACTCCGGCGCCCTTCCTCCCGGGATGATAAGTGCGTCGTAGTCCACTGCCTTTACATCGTCAAAGGTAGCGTTCAATGTAAAATTGTGGCCCGGCTTTTCACTGTAGGTCTGATCTCCTTCGAAGTCATGAATCGCTGTCCTAATCTGATCCCCGGAATTTTTCCCAGGGCATACGGCATGGACAGTATGTCCCACCATCAACAGCGCCTGGAATGGCACCATCACCTCGTAG
The DNA here is from genome assembly GCA_030612945.1 of Desulfobacteraceae bacterium. GTDB lineage: Bacteria > Desulfobacterota > DSM-4660 > Desulfatiglandales > Desulfatiglandaceae > 4484-190-2. The sequence continues at coordinate 252 of JAUWMY010000085.1, read as the reverse complement.
TCCTCTACATAATCACCCACAAGCATTAAGATTTTTTTTGCGCTCATATTGCCCTCCTTTCTGATGTTTGATGTTTTTCTACAGTACGCCTGCCTAACCCGACGTCTCGCGTCGGCCCATGAACTGCATGCTTCTATCAGTTCCTTAGCAATACCACCTGATTGAGCGATGCTCAATTAGGCCCTTAGGGATAAAATTCTGCTCAAAACGCGCAGAAAAGTGAAAAAGTGCGAAGTGCCTAAAGTGAACTAA
>JAUWMY010000266.1 GCA_030612945.1 Desulfobacteraceae bacterium | reverse complement strand
TTTTTAACAAAAATCGGTGATAAGTCTATCAAATGTTTTTCCACGAATTGAATATCTGCCGTTTGACCACACAGGTTAATAGTTATTTTGAGTTCATTTTGACCTAAGGGAATTTAATCGAGCCAAGAACTCTTCAGGCATTAGACCTTTGTCACTTATAATTTGATCAGTAGAAACATGGAATAAAGTGATTTGATCTTCAAGGTTTTCACGGATATCGTTAGGTGAATGAAATACTCTGTATCTATGTTGCCCCTGCACCGGAGGGAGTATTTCAATTACAGGTCCTTTACGTGAAGAGTCGACATTGAGTGCTACCAGATCGCCAGGATTAAATTTATGGGGTTGGTTATTTATCATATTGATGTTATGCAACCTAAGTTTATCTGTTTGCAGTTTTGCCAGCGTTCAATACACAAAATGCGATGCGGCGACATTTTGTTTATTGTTTTTGGTGAGCGAAGTCCCGAAGGGATTTAGCGAGTGTCGTAAATGCCACGGAAGGCAAAACTGTCCATTATTAAGGCTTATCTCCTTTCCTTTCCAACTTTTTCTATCTCTGCTAAAGCCTCAATTGCATTTAGACTTTGAAAAGGTATGCCCTTAAGTTCTTTCAAAAAGTGCCGGTTTTCAGTGATGAGGACTCTGATACCTAAATCCTCCAAATGGGCTGCTATTGCTGCATCACCAAGTTTACAACCGAGACCCTGGTATTTGTGAATAGTCTCAATCTTGGCCTTCTCCCAATCAATCACTATCTTCTCTGGAAACTGTTTCAGCAAATGAAAGAGAATTTTCAATTCGCTCTCCGAAAGATTAGCCCGCAATTCTTGTAAGAGCTGGCGTGGAAGGATCACCTGCAATTGACCTAAGCGCTCCAATAGTTGAGCACAAACTGGGAGATCCGGGTGGCGACGTAAGCCAAATATCCAAATATTTGTGTCCAGAACAACTGATTTATCCAGGATAGTCATGAGTAGCAATCTCTTCCCGAATCCGGCTTAACTCTGTTAAGACATCTTCAACCGAACGGTCTAATTCTCTTTTCCTTTGCAATCTTTCTCTATACCGCCCTGAAAGATCATATAACCCTCGACGGAAGTTCAACTCAACCACACGTCCCCAGAGTGTTTGTTGATCATGTTCTTCCAAAGCTACAATCTTGGCAGCCAGATTTTCTACTGTTGATGGCATGTTCACTATCCTCCCCAGGAAATCCTTTTCCTTTTATCAATTCTTGATGATCTCGTAAAAAGCTATGTGAGGCCACTCTGCGGCACTGTAACCGAAAATAACTTACCAATCATATCAAGAGGTTATGATTTAATTATTTGAAAGTCGGATGTCGAATTTATAATCCTTATAACCACTTTATATTACTGAGAGTTTTTTTTTATTTTTGCGCACTTGGTGCCTTTTTGCGGCTATATCAACTCTTATGATATTTTCTCATCATTTCTATGAATCTGTCAAACAGATATGTGGCATCATGGGGTCCCGGTGAGGCCTCGGGATGGTATTGGACTGAAAAAAGAGGGAGCTTTTTATGAATGAGGCCTTCCAAAGTCCCGTCATTGAGATTAATATGGCTCAGCTCAACATCAGAATCTTTCAGGGATTCCATATCTACACAGAAGCCATGGTTCTGGGAAGTAATCTCAACCTTTCCCGTTAGCAGGTCCTTGACAGGTTGATTGGCTCCGCGGTGCCCGAATTTGAGTTTAAATGTCTTCCCTCCAAGGGCCAATCCCACCAACTGGTGACCGAGGCATATCCCGAAAATCGGCCGCTTGCCTATTTGGTTCCTGATAGCATCCACAGCATATGTGACCGCTGCAGGGTCTCCCGGCCCGTTGCTCAGGAAGAGCCCATGGGGATCGAGTTGGTCTATGGTCTCTGATTTTACATCTCCGGGCAGCAGGAGGACCGTGCATCCCCTCTCCCCCAAAGACCGGACTATATTGTATTTGATACCATAGTCAATAGCTACTACACGCCACTTACCATTGCTATCGGGCCACTGGAATTCATCTAACCCTCCGTCTAATCTAACAGGATGGCCGCTTTCCCACAACATGGGTTCTTCGCAGGTTACTTCCCCGACCAGATCCTGACCAGCCATATCGGGCGACTGCCTTGCCTTTTCCACTACGGAATCAGGATCCAGGTCGAACGTCGACAGGGCGGCTTTCATAGCCCCTTGAAGCCTGATATGCCGTGTAAGCGCCCTGGTGTCTATGCCCTCCAGGCCGGGTATGTTACTGGCCTTGAGGTAATCGGCCAGGCTTCGCTGGGACCGCCAGTTGCTCGGGTATTCCTGGTATTCTTTCACCAGCAGGGCCTTTACATGAATCCGGCCCGATTCAACATCCTCATCATTAACCCCATAGTTGCCAATCAGGGGATATGTCATGGTCACCATCTGACCGCAGTAGGAAGGATCAGTTAAAATCTCCTGATAACCGGACATGCTGGTGTTGAAAACCACCTCCCCTACACTTTCGCCATGGCCGGTAAAGGAACGTCCCGTGAACACGGTACCATCTTCTAAGGCTAATATTGCTTTCATGATATCCAGTTGCTATGCTCTGTTATCCTTCATAAACTCAAGATTTTTTTTGACGGGATAACAGGATTGATATGATGCGTTATACTTCCTGTAGATCTTTCATCTTGATTTACTGAATTTACATCCTGCTTATCCTGTTATCCTGTCAGAGATTTTCCCCACGTCCTGCGTACCTTCACACCCCGTGCATGCAGCTCTTCCTTGATCTCTTTGATAGTATAAGTTCCATAGTGAACAATAGATGCAATAAGGGCGGCATCGGCCTTTCCCTTTGTGAATGCGTCATAAATATGAGCAATGCTCCCCGCGCCACCAGAGGCTATGACCGGGATATTCACATTTTCAGAAATAAGCGGGGTTAGTGACAGTTCATAACCCTTTTTTGTGCCATCCGCATCAATTGAATTCAAACATATTTCACCGGCCCCCAGACTTTCTGCCTCCCTGGCCCAGGCCAGTGCGTCAATACCTGTATAGGTTCTGCCGCCATGAATGACCATCTCATAGCCCGATGGAATCTTATTGGAAATTTCTACTTTTTTTACATCCATCCCGAGCACAATACACTGACTCCCAAAGGCCTTAGCCCCTTCAGAAATGATCTTGGAATTTATTATTGCTTCACTGTTTATACTGATCTTTTCTGCCCCGGCCAGAAGAACTTCACGCATATCCTCGATGTTCCTGATTCCACCTCCCACGGAAAAAGGGATAAAGATATCCTCGGCCACACGACGAACAACGTCTATCATGATATTGCGTCGGTCGCTCGATGCCGTGATATCATAAAACACTATCTCATCAGCGCCCTGTTCATAGTAGAACCTTGCCATTTCAACGGGATCGCCGATATCCACATTTTCCTTAAACTTTATGCCCTTGGTGGTCTTACCATCCCTTACATCAAGGCACGGTATGATACGTTTACTTAACATTGTGATCCTTTAATTTATAATATTTAGACAGGATAACAGGATAAACAGGAATCTATTTTTAAGTCATAAACAAGACCTTATTGTAATAATCCTGTAGATCAAATAAGATATCCTAGTAATATACCTTAAGGATAAAGCCCCAATAAGGAATTAAGATAATCTCTTTGGGCCTTTCTTAAATGTCAAATGAATATTTAAAAAATTTCAAATCAATCGGGGGCCAGGTTTAACCAAACCCTAATAGAAAGATTTAACGCAATCACTTACCCATATAGCAAGGAACGGCCTATCAGGATAGTTAAAGGATTTACAAGAATCCAAAAAAATCAAGTCAATCCTGTTATCCTGTCAAATTTTACCGTTCCATGTACAAAAATTCTTCAAAATCCTCAGGCCAGGAGGGCCACTTTTCTCCAGATGAAATTGCATGGCAATAAGATTCTTATGGCCAATTATTGACGGGAATTCTATTCCGTAATCGGTAGTACCAATTATGTATTGGTCAGCAGCAGGCATTGGATAATAGGAATGGACAAAGTAAAACTCATCCTGGGGCCTGATCCCTTCCAATACTGGATGCCTCCTGACCAGGTGCACGCCGTTCCACCCCATATGCGGTATCTTTAGACGTTCATTATCAAAGGAGAAAAGAGGTAAGGGAAAACGTTTAACATCTCCCCTAACCAATCCAAGACACTGAGTATTATTCTCTTCGCTTTTTTCCAGTATGATCTGTGCACCGAGGCAAATCCCGAGGATAGGAGTGCCTTCCTTAAAGGCCTGTGTTAAGGCCTTATCCAACCCAAAATGTCTCAAATCTGCAATTGCCTTTCCAGCGGCCCCCACTCCCGGGAAAATAATCCTTTCAGAATTCAATACCTCTTCCCTATCATGAGTAATACGACAGGCAAACCCCAATTTTTTAAGGGCTCGTTCTACACTCTTCAGGTTTCCAGCTTTATAATCGATAATGGCAATCATTTTTTCCCATTCATTTTAATTTTATTTGGATCATCGCGGATTAGTGTGAAAACCAGGCTGGGAACGTTGCGCAAAAGCATTGTAGGGTCGGGTTTTATACCCGACCGAGGTTGTGGTGGCATATAAAATGCCACCCTACATGATGCGAGCAAAGGCTGTCACTCTAATCCGCGATGAAGCACCAATATTTAATACGAAAACGGCCACAGGTTAAAGTAGTTTTTGGC
>JAUWMY010000111.1 GCA_030612945.1 Desulfobacteraceae bacterium | reverse complement strand
GCAACGTTAGGGTTCATTTAAATCAGTCTGAAAACTCCCTCGCAGCAGTCATCTCCGTCCGCCAGGCATTTGTCGATTGTAAATTCCATTTTACCTTTAGCCACGCCCAAAACGGCTCGAAACAGTTCCCGGTCCATGGCCATCAAAGCTTCGCAAACTGGCCTGTGCGTGTTTTCAATGCCGAAAGGACAGCAGTATCCTGTCCAGTAGGCAACGCTGTCTTGCACCTCAACTTTGGAAGGGAGGCCATTGCTGTTGCACATCTCAACGAATGCCTTTGCAGCTTCAGCAAGGCCTCGAGGTTCCCACTTTTCCTTGAGACCTAAACCCACTTCAAACCCGTATTGACCATAGATCTCCTCCATAACCGACAATACCTGACCCCCTGATTTCTCATAAAGAGCCACGCATAACTTCCCATGGAGTATCTGCATATCTGTCCGCTTTCTTTTCATTGTCTTTATTTCATTAGTCATTTTCACGATTCCGTCCCCCTACCCTCACGCATTCATTTCCATCGCGCATAGAGCGGAATACGATCTCGTATTTTTTTACGTAGCTTCGGCTCTCCTTGAAAGGTAAGTTTTGAGTCAGTTTGACATACACCGCTTCCGGTTACCGCCTTTACATCTGTCAATAGATTCCCAAATTTGCCGTAGTTTACCTTCACCCCGCCATCCAGGTCAAGGCTGATCCGCTGGTTGGCATAGTGCCTCTAAACCAGTACCCAGTACCGGATACCAAGTACACCTCATTTGATGGGCAGAATGGGGACGTCCCGAGATTTTTTCAGCTTTCGAATTCCTCCATATAAAACCAGAAATACCCCTAATACCAAAGAAATCAGGCCCAGATAATCTCCATGTCGAGCGAAAAAAGTTTGCCCCCCGCGAAGATGAATCTTTCCTTTGAGGGTCGTTTTTTTCCACCAGGGAGTCCTGGCGATAATCATGCCTTTGGAATTAATAAGAGCAGAAATTCCTGTATTGGCAACTCGAACAAAATCCCGCCGGTTTTCGATGGCACGAACCGGGCTGAAATTGAAGTGATGTAGATAGCCAGGCGTATTTTTCCACCACCCGTCGTTGGTGATCATGCAGATAAAGCCCTTTTCTTTTGGCAGGTTTCGGGAGCAGTAGGGGCCGAATATGGATTCAAAACAGACAATCGGCAATATGGTAGTCGAAGCGTCAGGCAATACAAAAGTAGTGCTCTCCTGACGAAGACTGTATGTGCCGGTGTATCCGCCAAGTTCCAGGGAGTATTTCCCCAAAAAGCCCAGATATTGCACAAATGGCATACGCTCGAATAGGGGTACTAACTTGGTTTTGTGGTAAAACTGGGGTGTAGATGCAGAACCTTGCGGTAGAAAAAGCGCCGTATTAAAGGCCTCGTAGTAAAAGTTTTTCTCGTGATTAAAACGACTTCCCGGAGGAATGTCTTCATTGCTGAGTTTCTGGTAGCTGTGTACGCCCAGGAGAATATTCAGCTTTGGATATTTCTTCCGGAATTCCAGCAAATTCCGGTAGTAGATCGATGCTGAAGGATCTCTCTCGTCAATCTGCTCTACAATGAGGGTTTCGGGGCCAAACAGATATTGGGTTTCATCATCGATAATGGCATCAGCCGTCCTGAAAAAATCCTCCACGTGTTTAGCATGATTTTCCGGGTCAAATTTTTCCTTATATGGATCCAGGTTTGGCTGAATCAGAGCTATATTAACTGTTTCTCCTTCCTCTTCAAAGTTTTGGAAAATAAGATAGGATACAAAGATGGGGATAAGAAGGAGCATCAGTGTTGCTACGCCAACCGGAACAATAGAACCCGGGCCTTTCTTCCGATATGCATAATACACTCTCAAGAGCGCAAAGTTGGTCAGTATTATCCAGAGCGTCCCACCACGGACACCGGTAAACTCGTACCATTGGATGAGTTCTGGTGCTGTGGCCAGTGAGTTGCCCAGATTGAGCCAGGGCCAGGCCAGGTCCCAGGATAGATGAAGATGCTCGTACCCCATCCAAATGAACAGCAAAGGGAACAAAAAGGGAATTCTCAGGATGATCCGGATACGGCTTGCCAGCCAGAAAACGAGGGCCTGCAGCAGTGAATTTATGAGAATGATGAGGGTGGCTCCAACAAATTGGACCTGGGTAATCCACCAGGTTCCCAGGATATTCCACAGCAGGAAACTGACAAAGGCGTAGTTGAATATGGCGTAGGGGTTTGCGTGATCCCGGGTTTCCTCCTCCAGCAGTAAAAGGGGCACCCAGGCGACGAAAATGAGAAAAAACAAAGGCGAAACATACCAGGGAAAGCCCAATAACAGGCCACTGGTCAGAGCTAAGAAAATATTTTTTCTGATCTTGAGCGTTAGATGCATTTTTAAGGTGGGTTCTATTGTCAAGCCCTATATGTCGTACCGCTCAGCAAGCCTCTTCAAACCGTCACGTATAGGTTTTTCAATAGCATTGTTTAAAATAGAGCCGAAAAAAAGAAAAGGCAGTTTCGGTTCAAAATCAATCGTATAATTAAGCCTGGTTTTGCCCTGCTCATGGGAGAATTCCATTCGGCCTTTGTGATTTTTGATGGGGCTTCCTTTGCTGACCACATACTCCATCAGCTGGTTTGGTTCGAATGCGACCACGGTTTCTTCAAAAGCAGGGGCCGGAAAAGCGCTAACCCGCCTGATTGACCCTAAACCATTCTTGTTTTCGTCCTTACTATCGACCACCCGTTTGATTTTTGTATTTATCACATGTCCAAAAGCTTCATGATCCGTTATGATGTTGAAAATCGTATCAACAGGCGTATTAAATGATTGCGTTATATTAATGTGCTGTTTGCCCATGACGCTTACCTCACTGGTTACTATTCAGGTATCTCTTTTTTTAGCCAGGATAACAGGATAAACAGGAATCTATTTTTAAGTCATAAACAAGACGTTATTTTAATAATCCTGTAAAAAAAACATCCTGGTAATATACCTTGTCTCCAGCCATCTCCCCCAGCCGTACGACCTTCTCCAACGGCGGGACAGGATAGCCCGTCTGCGCGGAACAACGCTGCATGTATTGCAGGCTAACGTTCATCCGGTTCCCCCAGTCTTGCAAGCGCTTCAGGTAGGATCAGGTTCCAACGCGCTGCCAGGGCTCCACCTCTGTGAACGCTTACGATGTTTTTAGTCTATGAAGGGAATATTTAAGATGTTACCCTGTTTTTTCTAGATACATCGGGATTTCCGCTCCGTTCCAACAATTTTACCCTGTGAAATGCCTTTTCTTTTCTATTTCACCGGGGCGACAATAGTCAATAGTCAATTTTCAATCCCATTGAGACTGGCTGTATTGAATTATATTAGGTTGTCCTGTTTGTCATTAGACAGAGTTTCTGATTTAGCAATGAATGTCCCACTTACCAGGGGCAGACCCCAAGTCCTTTGCGATCCTACTTGACAATAAGAATATGAGAGTTTAAAATAGTCTAAATTCTGGTCGACCCAAATGGAGGTCTATTAAATGGAGACATTATCCCTTTCTGAGGCAAAAATGAAACTCAGTCGGCTTGTAGATAAGGTCAACACTACGGATGAGGAGATCGTTATTACAAAGAACGGTCGCCCCGCCGCAGTACTTGTCAGCCCGGATGAATTTGAGGGCTGGAATGAGACCATTTTTATCCGTTCCGATCCTGGTTTTCTAAAAGAGATCAAGAAAGGTATCAGAACGTTAAAACAAAACAAGGCAAAACTCTACACCCTTGAAGAACTTTTCAAGGAATAAGCCGGATGCCTATGTATAAGCTTAGAGTACCCGATCACCTGGCCAAATTTATTCGGAGACTCCACCCTGAAATAAAGAGGAAAATCAAGGGCTCGCTCAATAATATTGCCACTGAACCCAACTCCGGAAAACCTCTGAAAGAAGAATTAGAAGGACTAAGAAGCTTCCGGGTGAGCAGGTTTAGAATCGTTTATCGAATAGCCGAGCCAGGAGAGATTCAGATTATTGCAATCGGGCCACGGGAACGAATATATGAAGAGACCTACCGTCTCATCAAGAAGGAAAGTAAAGGGGTCTCAAACAAATAGCTGTTTTTCACAACGAAATCTGTAACATCTCAATAAATCCGGGCATTCCTACTGCTTCCCATATGACAATCGGCGTGCCGGTTTGTCTGGCCCGTTGAAGGACCTTTTTTGCGGCTATATCAAAAGTTGATAAGGAAAAGTTTTTTTAATATCCATTTAAAATGGCCCCGAGCTTTAGAAAAGGTCAAAAAAAGAATCTTGATCGATATGCTTTATATATTTCTTAACAAGGTTCTTCAAAGAATCAGGTTCACCTATATATATCCAGTCATCAACTGAGCCTAAGAAACAGTACCGCTCCGTCATGAAAAGCCTTTTTTTACTATCCTTAAGAGTAAATCTCATTATGGGACTGTAATCTACAGCAATATTAATGATATTTTCTAATTTAGAAACATTACCTGAAAGACCATTTATAGAAGCAGGTCGAACATCACTGAACAGGTCCCTCAATGCTTCGATATTCTGATTTGATTCCCATATAGTAATAATTTCCCCTTTAATATCAAAAATATAACGTCTTGACCCTTCTTTTTTCTTGAGTTTTTTCTCAATAACATCCTTTTCAATATTTAAGATGAGTTGGGGAAGTTTCTTTCGCAAGAACACTCCGCCAGTCCCAGGATGTTCGTAAATTTCATAACCATCGGGTATTTCATCAACCAACTCTCCATTAGTTTTCAGAGAAAAATGGTATTTTGGTTTTCCGGTTTTCGTCCTGCCTTCGTGTAGGTAATAGGTTTTATCCCTTCTATTTCTATAGGTAACCAGCATTCGGAGCTTCCTCTATTTTGTTTTATCACATCCTATTCTCAGTACATGATAATATCTTCTTCAATTAAATGCACCAGCCCTTTCACGTCCGAGTTCATGTCATTATGTGGTTTATTACTGCACGTTCGGCGGCGGTCAGGGCACCTTCGAGATAACCGCCGTGTTGGTTGGCGGTTTCCGTGCCGGCAAAATGGATGGTCCCGTCCCAAATGGAGGTTTGGCCTGCCGGGGGGTGATACAGGGGGTGTTCGTACACCGGCGGCTGGTCGAAGCGGGTGGCGGTAAATCGTTCGCGAGCCCAATCCTGGTAGAAGAAGGTCGTCGGCTGAGCCGCCGGTTTGCCGTAGATGATTTCAAGTTGGGAGAGAATCGCCTCTGTGAGGAGTTGTTGATGGTTGCGTTGCACCGCCGGAATGCCGACAAAGCCGGTCAGTCCGTAGGGTCCCTGGCTGTTGTTGGATCCGTCATGGATCTCGCCCAGCGGACCGCACTGGCTGAAAGCCTGGCCTGAGAGGCCCGTTTGCCGCCAGAAAGGTTCTTCGTAAAGAGCGCAGAATTTCGCCTGACCCGCCATCCAGGTATCGATTTTCAGCATCGCCTGGGTCAAATTATGAGACAGGTCAGGGTTAAAGAGAATGGTAGCGGCGGCAAGGCGAGGTGGCAGGGCGAGGATTATCTTGTTGGTAGTGAACCGGGTCCAAGGCTCTTTCTCCAGTTCGCCGACGCTGACCAGAGCGCCGGGGATTTTTTTTTCGATCTTACAGACCGGGTGATTGAGCCTGATGGCGTTTTCAGGGATATCCTCACAGAGTTTTGTGATCAGTGCCATCATGCCGCCTGAAAGCCGCCAGGAGAGGGGTTCCATGGCGTAACCGCTCACGGTCTGGACGGCGCCATCGGGACCTTGAAAACGGCCCATACCCTCTTCAAACTGGCGATAACCCTTGAGGCCCAGGGTTTGAATAAGGTGCGCCATTTTCGGGTGAATCGCGGGCCAGTACCAGGAGGGGCCGAGATCGGAGAAAAATTCTTGATGTTCAGGGCTTAAAATCCTGCCGCCGATACGCTCACGGGCTTCGAGAACGATAAAAGGTTTATTTTTTTGGGACAGCAGGTAGGCGGCATAGATACCGCTGAGGCCGCCTCCGATAACCTTGGTATCAACTGTCTCTGTGGGCATGACACAATGTTCCATTACGATCTTTGACGGCTTCGTAAAAGCTCAACCTTCTTCGTTGCGTACCCCAAAGGGCACTTCCTCGCTGCGCTCGGGGGCGTTGCACAACCTTTGTCACTGCATCGTATTCTATGTACGTCTCCTTCCTCAGGTTTTGCGCGGTTGTGCGATCCGAGGTACGAAGGTACACACCACACGGTTGTTACCCGTCCAATTCTATCTCGTTTTCTTTATACCATTTGCGGAGTGCTCGCTCTTCCCGACTTTTTTCGGTATCGTACCATTTTTCCAGCAGGCCTCGCCGCTCCAGCAGATCTTTATAGCTGGAGTACGCCCCGCTGCGACGGAACATTTGCCGAATACGCTCATAATCGTCCGGGAGGTATTCTTCGACGAACTCAAAGACCAGATTCCTCCCGAGGCCAAGATCATTCTTGTGTGGGATTTCAATACACAGGTCCCAGTCAAGATCATCCTCATCCTCTATTTCGTCGATCCCGGCCATGTCCGAACGGTACAGTATCTTCCCGGTATCCTTGCGCAGCACAGCAGAGTTCATCCCGTACATCGCCGAAGCGACATACATGAAGGCACTTTCGATCTCTGAAAACATGAATTTAGCCATATCTGTCTCCGGGTAATAACAAATTCAGCCGCCGCTTTCAGCGCACGGATGTATTTGCATGTTAAGCCATTCCTTGAAGCCTGGGCACATATTAGAGCGTTCTATTGGTGTAATTCGTTTGATTCGTGATTCCCATTTTTCGTTTGTGTCTGATCCGTGCTATCCGTGTAATCTGTACATCACTCTTTTTTTCCGGTTACGGCCTTTAACTCAGCCAGCAGCTCCCCGAATTTGCCGTAATTTACCTTCACCCAGTCATCCAGGTCAAGGATGATTCACTGGTCGGCATGGTGGCGTCACATTTTTGATAATATAGGGCAAGCCATACGGTTTCTGTTGTGGCATCAGTCCATTCGACGCGATGTTTTAAATGCGCTGGTAGATGTATGTAATCGCCCGGTTTCAAAACCACGGTTCCCGCTTCTCCTTCAATTGAGATGCCAGCGCTTCCCTTAAGAACTATAACCCACTCTTCTTCGTTTTGATCATACCACTTACCCTTTGGCGTTGAGTGGCCCTTGGATATGATTCGCTCAAGTTTGAACGAACCGTTCTGGATAATCTTCTCAAATAATTCGTTAGGAAGTTCTTTTGGTATATCTGAATAAATGTTAGAACTAATCATAAGACACACGCATTAAAAGTCTCTCCCTGCCCGATTCCTCGGGCGATCACATGATGTAGTAAACTCATTCCTTCACCACCATAGTGTGTTGCACTTATGAGTTGAATTCAGGTTATGTGATATCTCTTTTCTCAGTCTTCTTTTCCGCGCAAGATTCAAGCGTAGATTTGATGATCCTTTTTCAGCCTAACCTTCC
>JAUWMY010000190.1 GCA_030612945.1 Desulfobacteraceae bacterium | reverse complement strand
TCCAAAACCCCAATGTCAAAATGTTTTCCAAAACGATCAGTTATTTATCTGTAAATACTCAGGTTGTCAGGTTCACAGTTCAGCGTTCAGGGTTGTTTTAGTTTTCATCAGTTAACCTTGAACCGTGAACCATGGAACTTTGAACCCGTGAACGGTTACATATTTTTTAGCATTTGTCATTTGGCATTCATTTGAAATTTGAGCTTTGACCTTTGTCATTCAAATTCATTTTATTTACATATTTGGACCCTTTTAGGGTTACAATTCAAGCCACCTTTTTAGGGTGGTGGTTGAATAAGGGGGGAGAAAGAAGCCGATGCCCAACGAACTCATCATTAATGCCAGGCCTCACGAAACCAGGGTTGCCCTTGTTGAAAACGGTGTTGTTGTGGAACTCCATATTGAAAGGGGAACCGGGCAGGAACTGATGGGAAATATTTATCGAGGGAGGGTTGTCAGGGTTCTTCCAGGTATGCAGGCGGCCTTTGTGGAGATCGGGCTTGAAAGGACAGCTTTTTTATATGTGTCAGATGTGTACAATGACTTTGTTGACCTTGAAAAAATCATGCTTGAAAACAACAAGGCCAACGAAGATCCATATTTTACTGAATCAGAAACACCACAATCCGGTTCACTCCATGGTGTCTCTTTCCAGATAGAAGATCTGCTCCATGAAGGACAAACTATCATGGTCCAGGTGGCCAAGGAACCCATTGGTACCAAGGGAGCGCGTCTGACTTCTCATATTTCTATACCCGGAAGGCATCTGGTTTTAATGCCTACCGTAAACCACATCGGTATTTCCCGCAGGATAGAGGACAGGGAGGAGAGAGAGAGGCTTAGAGGGATCATTGAAGAAATAAGGCCCAGCGAGCTCGGGTTCATCGTCAGGACAGTCGGTGAAAGTGCGTCCAAAGAAAAACTTCAATCCGAGATGGAATTTCTCGTAAAGCTTTGGGCCAATATTAAGGTGGAAATGGAAAAGAGATCAAATCCTGAGCTGTTACACAAGGACTTATCTATCTCTCTGCGAGCCGTTCGAGATCTATTTACAAGGGAGGTGGACCGTCTCATTATTGACTCGATGGAAGAATACGAGAGTATTATGGAGTTTATTCTGGCCTTTGAAAGCAGATTGAGGTATTCTGTGAAATTGTATGAGGGCTCTGAGCCTATTTTTGACGCCTTTGGGATTGAAATGGAGATTTCTCGTGCCCTCCACAACAAGATCTGGCTGAAATCGGGGGGGTATATTGTGATTGAAATGACAGAGGCCCTCACTGCCATTGATGTCAATACCGGGAGCTATGTGGGAAAGAGGAATCCAGAGGAAACTATTTTGAAAACAAATCTGGAGGCAGTCAAGGAGATTGCATACCAGTTGCGGTTTAGAAACATAGGTGGCCTTATAGTTATCGACTTTATAGATATGGAAAAGAAACCAAATCGGGAACGCGTTTTTTTGGCGCTAAAAGAGGCGCTTAAAAAGGATAAGGCCAAATCTACTATTCTCCATATGTCGGACTTAGGGCTGATTGAAATGACGCGAAAAAGAACTCGTGCCAACCTAAACAGGTTGCTGACCGAGCCCTGCTTCTATTGCGAAGGGAGAGGAACGGTCAAATCCAAAGAAACGATCTGCTACGAGTTATTCAGAGACCTGGAAAGAGAGTGCCCAGCCTCTGAAGAAGGGGAAAATGTCCACGTCCTGGTCAACCCGGAGATTGACGCTGTTCTCAGAGAAGATGAGCAGGAATCCATCATTGACCTGGAGAAAAGGTTGAAGAAACGAATCACCATCATTGCCAAAAGAGATTTTCATGTGGAACAGTATGAAATAAGCATCTGATTTGTGAAATTTCTTTTTTGAGGTGTATATGAAATCAATAATAGCCAGGGCTGCAGGCCTTACGGACGTGGGTTTAAAGAGAGAGCTAAATGAGGACAGCTTCTCTACAGATACAAAAACAGGGCTCTTTGTTGTTGCGGACGGCATGGGGGGGCATTTAGCTGGAGAAGTTGCCAGCCGGGTGGCTGTAGACCTTATCAATAAGAGCTACAAAAAATGGTTCGACTCAGACGCCCCGGAGGAAGATCTTTTTGAATATCCCGACCCATCACTCTCTAAAATCGGGAACTATATACAAAGCAGCATTCGGCTGGCCAACAAAGTTATCCATGAAATGGCCGCAGAGCATACAGATTACAATGGCATGGGAACAACTGTGGCAGTCTTGGCCGTTATGCCTGATTTGATCATCACTGCCAACGTGGGAGACAGCCGCATCTATATGGTGAGGAACGGGGAGATTGAAAGACTCTCCAAAGATCACTCCATCGTGGCTGAACAGGTTGAAATGGGCATCATGACAGATGAAGAGGCCAAACAGTCTCCTTTGAGACACGTTCTGACCCGCAATCTGGGCTCAGCTATACATTTGGAGGCAGAGGTTTTTGAAATCGAACCTTCAAGCAACGATCGCTTCGTTTTGTGCAGTGATGGTCTGACTGATCTGGTATCTGATGATGAAATACAACAGATGGTGGTGGCAGAGGATGATCCCGAGGTACTATGCCAAAATTTCATAGATAAGGCTCTCACAAGAGGGGCGCATGACAATGCGACGGTTGTTTCAGTGTACCTGTCAGATATTGAAAAGTCGAAATCCGATCCTTTTAAAAAAATGGGGAGTATCCTTGCTGATATTCTGACAACCACACAAAAAGCGACAAAAGCTTTTAAGTCTTGATGCTATTCTATATTGCTATTTTATTAATAAATATGCTTATATAAGATCAAGTCAAGCAAAGAAGGACAAATTATGGCCAAACTTATTTTAATGTTCAAGGACCAGGTAATGCAGGAATTTCCTTTTTTTAGGGAAAGTATGACCATTGGCCGAAACCCTGAAAACAATATCCAAATCGATAATCTGGCCGTTTCAGGGCATCATGCCAAGATCGACAAGGTCGGCTCCAAGTTTATCCTAACTGATCTTCAGAGTACAAACAGCACATTTGTAAATGATAAGAAAATCGTTTCCCATAGTCTCAAGGACAGAGACAAAATCCAAATAGGAAAACATGTTCTGCTTTTTCTATCTTCTGAAACAGACAGGGCAGAACAAAGTGGCAGTGATGAAACCATGATACTGGACACTGCCCAGCAGCGTGAACTCCTTGCTAAACAGGAAACTGCAGCCGGTCAAGGCATTAAGAAAATTGGGGTATTATCCTTTTTGGGCAACTCTGAGATAGGCGAGGTCAAATTAATAAAAAAACTTTCCAGAATAGGTAAAGCAGACAATTGTGAGGTTAAACTCTCCGGGCTTTTTATGGGGGACACCGCTGCTGCAATCAGCAAGCGGCCGTCTGGCTATACCATCACATTTACAGGTGGGATGACAAAATTGAAGGTTAACGGTCAGGTAATCAAGGACAGTGTGCAATTAAACGAGTATGACACAATTGAGTTGGGCTCTTACAAATTGCAATTCTATCAGAAAGAGGCAGAATCCATATAATCCTTTTTCCGCTTTTTTTTAATTTCTGCCAAGGCATATTCCACTTGCTTTTTCGTGAAGGTCTTATGGCATTTAGTGCACTGATACACTTCATCTGTCAGCTGATCATAGATGAGATCATCGGAAAAGTTAACCCCGTGGAAACGAAGTGAAAAATTGTAGATACGCTTGAAGTCCTTATTCGCACAGCTATCGCATAAAAAATAGTCCCGGAGTTCATCCATCTGCACTTCCTCCCCAAAAAGTCAAATTCCCTCTGGTGATAACCAAAGCCGGGGTCTTTTGAGCCCGGCTTTTTACTGGAGCCACCGTGCGGAGTCGAACCGCAGACATCCTCATTACGAGTGAGGTGCTCTACCAACTGAGCTACGGTGGCTCAATGTTGACGGTCTCGTAAAAAGTCCAACTTCTGCGTTGTGCTGCATTTCGTAATCATTCAACGTACGATAAGTACGCCTCATGATTACAAAATTTGCACGCCTTGAATTTGAACTTTTTACGAAACCGTCTAAATCGAACTTTTTACGAATTCATCAATGTTATGTTGGCAAAATATAGTTTTTTTTTATTCTTGTGTCCATGATTTTTTTTGGATATGTTTTTGTCTCTTGAGAGGTGTACTATGAAACTGCCAAAAGACTACATAATTTTCCCCCTGGATTTACCCTCCTATGATCAGGCCATGACCTATGTAGACAAGCTGAAAGAGCACGTGGGTCTCTTTAAAGTGGGCCTGGAACTTTTTATCAGTCAGGGGCCGGATATTCTCAAGTCGATACATGACGCGGGAGATGCCGGAATCTTCCTCGACCTTAAACTCCACGATATTCCTGCCACCGTACAGAGGGCTTTTGTGGCTGCCAGCCAACACGATCCGGAATTTGTGACGGTTCACTGTGATGAAGGGGAGGAAATTCTTAGGGGTGTTGCGAAAAACAATCCTGGTGATACAAAAATATTGGCAGTTACCGTGCTTACGAGCCTGAATCAGGAAAAATTAAGGGCATTGGGTTACTCTGATAAATATGCAGAAGACCTCTCCGCCCTGGTCCTTTTAAGGGCCCGCATGGCAAAGGCCGCAGGGTGTCATGGTGTAGTGTGCTCCGGGCTTGAAGTGGCTATGGTAAAAAGGGAACTGGGGCCTGAACTGATCGCAGTTACCCCCGGAATACGCCCGGCCTGGTCTCTCGTCAATCAGGACGACCAAAAAAGGATAGTAACGCCTGCAGATGCTATTAGAAATGGATCGGATTATGTGGTGATTGGCCGTCCCATACGGGATGCAAAAGACCCTGCCGATGCAGCGAGGAAGGTTGCGGAGGAGATAGCATCAGCCCTTTAAGACAAGCTTATCCCTGTGTACAGCCATGAGAGTGACCATGGCTTTAGCGGCCAGCTCTGCCTCCCCTTCCCTGATATCAAACACTTCTGACTCTGAGATGATGATCTGGCCCCCCTCCCTGAGGACCTTTGAACGGCAGACCAGGGCTTCACCGAAAGCAGGTCTCAGAAAGTTGATCTTAAACTCGATTGTCAGGATCTGAAAATCCTCGGAAACAGTTGTAAAGGCAGAATATCCGGCCGTATGATCGGCCATGGTGGCCATAACACCTGCATGGATAAAACCGTCCTGCTGTCGATGATGCTCCTCAATTGCGACCGTCGACTGAAAGTAACCCCTCTCGATCACTTCCGCCTTGAACTGGCAATATTCGATGAAACCGCGGCTATAGTCCCTGGCCAGAAAAGTTCTCCTCTCTTGTGGAATTTCTTCATGCATTGTTTTATCCTTCGCGAAAAGGTCACTATTATCGTAATCGTTCATGGGTTTAGGGTTCTGGGTTCAAGGTTCCGGGAGAACAAGCGATATCTGTGTTCCCCGCCAGTAGGTGGGATCTTTGCTTTGCCCCGACGAGTTATAGGGAAATAGCGTAATCGCATGTCATGTCCATACCCGAAGTTCATCAACATTCGGGTATGGATCGCGGTACGGGCATTGGCCCGGCGGCCTGGATACGGATACCTCGAAAAGGAGACAACCCTGAACGGTGAACCTTGAACCTGTGAACGCTTACCTATTATCTTAACCAAGCTGTATCCAAAGCAAGTATACACATTAGGGGTGCTTAGACAAGGGCGTTTTAAATTTGCGACATACAATTGGAAAAAATGCGAGGGTGTGGTAAAGATAACCTTAAAGGGAAGAGAAACGCTCATTGTGCGGAACCGAATCTCTGGTCCCTTTCATTGGAGGAT
>JAUWMY010000164.1 GCA_030612945.1 Desulfobacteraceae bacterium | reverse complement strand
CGGGAAGGTTGGTGGCCGTTCAGGTTTGCTGGTTAAACCATGATCCTGTGAACTCTTACGACTTTACCTCGCTTTTGAACTCACTAAGAGCGGTAAATTCAAAATCCAGACTTCGTTAAGTGGCTAAGTGGTTGAATAGTTAAGTGGTTAAATTAACGGACATATTTGTTTTTAGTCCCGCCGTGGCGGGAGATATTTACCGTTTTAATAGTAAGTTCTCAATAAATCCGGGCTGAATTAGAAAAATCCCCCTCAATCCCCCTTTGCAAAAGGGGGAAGCAGGTGGAATACCCGAACTTTTTGAGATGTTACTTTTAATATTCGTAACATATTGAAATTAATACAATAATTGAATTTCCCAACTCAACCACTTAACCAGTCAACTATTTGACTATATCTAAAATCTGATGTTACAAGAGGCTTTTTATGAAGACATATCTTGACTGTTTCCCCTGCTTTATGGAACAGGCGCTCCGTGCGGGTCGAATCGCAACAAATGATGAAAAGAAGATAAAGAGACTTTTAGATGAAGTGGGAGGAATGCTGAGCAGCATCCCCCTTGAAAGCACTCCACCGGAAAGTGGAAAGGTTATTTATCAGAAAGTGAGTGAGATTACCGGAATCCCGGACCCCTACAAAGAGATAAAAAGGGAAAGCACTGAAAAGGCATTGACATTGTATCCATCTTTGAAGGATGAGGTTAAGAAAGGGAAAGATCCGCTCCTTACAGCGATAAGAATTGCCATTGCCGGGAATGTAATTGACTTTGGGGCGAACAGTCACTTCAATATAGAAAAAGAGGTCTATGAGATACTTAGGAAAGACTTTGCAATATGCGATTATGAGAAATTCAAAGTCCAATTGAATGAAAGCAGTGAAATTTTGTATATTGGTGATAATGCGGGTGAATGCGTTTTTGACCGAGTTTTGATAGAGGAGATGAAAAAGCCTGTGACTTATGTTGTCAGGGATGTCCCTATCATAAATGATGCAACATACGAAGATGCTATTCAGGCAGGGATTGATAAGGTAGCGACAATAATATCATCCGGAACGGATGCGCCGGGAACGATTCTCGGAACGTGCAATGCTGAGTTTAAAAAAATATATGACAATGCAAACTTTATAATAAGTAAAGGGCAGGGGAATTATGAGGCCCTTTCTAATGAGAGAAGGCCCATATTTTTTCTTCTGAAAGTGAAATGCCATGTAATAGCAAATGACATAGGCGTTGAAAAGGGCGATATTATATTGAAGAATTCCGAATTTAAGGATTATCGAATATGAAAATTACAATTGTTTATGACAATGTGGTGTATAAGAAAGGCCTTCAGGCTGACTGGGGATTTTCTTGTCTGGTGGAAATAGAGAATACGCCGACAATTCTTTTTGATACAGGCGCAAATGGTTCCATACTGCTTTATAACATGGCAAAACTCGGCATTGATCCTTCCTCCATTGATGAAGTATTTATTTCCCACGCACACTTTGATCATGTAGGTGGCCTATCGGCTTTTCTTAATGTAAAAAGCGATGTCAACATTTATCTTCCCAGCTCATTACGTGGGGTTCGTGGTGAAAAGAATGTGATTTCTGTGAGCGCACCTCTGAAAATTCATGAAAATGTTTTTTCCACAGGTGAACTCGATCATATAGAACAAATAATGGCCATCAAAACAGACAAAGGTGTGGTTTTAATTGCGGGATGCTCACATCCAAAGATGACACATATTCTGGAAGCAGCTTCACAGTTTGGGGAGATCTACGCGATTGTTGGCGGCTTACACGGATTTAGTGAATATGAATTGTTCGAAGACTTTGAGGTGATTTGTCCTGCCCATTGTACTCAACATATGAAAGAGTTAAAGTCTTTATACCCGCAAAAATATATCGAGGGTGGGGTAGGGCAAGTAATAGTTTTGTGAAGAACATCAGCCGAGAGCCCTTATCTCGTCGGCGATGGTTTTGCATCTCGGATAAATCAATTAAGTTCAAAAACTATCTTTAAAGATTGATCTATTTCCTGTGCCTTAATAGATGATAATTTCCCGCGAATTTTTACCAACCTATGTCGATGATCGATAGGACGTGTTTGCAGGCAGTCGGCTATGGATTTTTTTGAGAGGCCATTTTCTGGTGAAGGCTGGATTTCAACGTTCGTTTTTATTCTGGCCTTTTTTGCACTCCATTTAGTAATTGGAACAACTTGAATAACCGGGACTCTTTCATTATAAACATCATTGGTTACAATTATGCATGGTCTGATTTTTCCAGTTTCTGAACCCATTGTCGGATCAAGATTAACATCAATAACCATACCTCTTTTCAACGTTGTCATTCCGGCCATCCGGTTACTGCTGTTTCGGTTAATTCTTTCAGATCATCATCTTTAGAGTAGATTTCAGAATACAAGTCAGCAGATTTTCTTAGGCTTTCAAGTTCCATTTTTTTCTTGAAATGATCTATGGCCGCCCGAAGCATAGAACTTTTATCCTTGAACCCGTAGCCTTTATAATTGCCTATAAACCGGGCCTGTATTTCTTCAATACTAAATTTTGTCTGTAACATACGACCCCCTTTGTGGCACCTATTTTAACACCTAATTCAGGGCCGTATTATAGGTGCCAATATGCTAAAAGTCAATAAAAAAATAACGAGGGAGGCTAACTTTTTCTTCCCGGTGAACGGAAAATTGGAAAAAGATGAGCGTGTTTGATATTGGTATCGCAAAAAAACGCTATTTAAGGCGGTTCAAAGGCCTTGACTTTTCTTGACAAGAAGGATGCCTCTGATATATCCTTTTTCGGTTCGTCTGTCATGTCACCTACAACAATCTCTGTTCCTTTCGCCTGTGAACCGTGCTGTGAAGGATCCCAAAATGGCTACTGAAGAATCCCTGTTATTAAAAGTAGAAGGACTTGGTAAGCAGTTTGGAGGCGTTCGTGCCCTTGAGGGATATGACCTTACCCTGAAGGAGGGTGAGTTGATGGGTCTCATCGGGCCTAACGGAGCGGGTAAAACCACGGTTTTCAACCTCATAACCGGTGTGATTCGTCCTTCAAAGGGGCGAATTATTTTCAGGGGAAAGGATATCACCGGGTTTAAACCTGATCGAAACGCGGCTCTGGGAATGGCCCGCACATTCCAGAATATTCGCCTTTTCAACGGTTTGCGGGTTATTGATAATGTTAAGGTGGGAATTCATATGCGCCATGGTGCGGGGCTATGGGCGACGGTCATGAATCTTCCCATTTTGAGGCGTTCCGAGGCGGCCATGGAGAAGCGCGCCCTGGAAATCCTGAACACCTTTGGCCTTATGGGCTACAAGGATGAACTCGCAGAAAATCTCCCTTACGGTGATCAACGAAAGATCGAACTGGGGAGGGCCCTTGCAACTGCCCCTAAATTGCTTCTCTTAGATGAACCTGCCGCCGGGATGAACCCTCAAGAAACAGATGAGATAATCCGGCTCATATCCAGGATCCATCAGGAGCATGATCTCACCATTCTTCTTGTAGAGCATGATATGAAAGTGATTATGGGGGCCTGTCAGCGTATCCAGGTGATTGATCAGGGAAAAGTCCTTTGTCTTGGGACCCCGGAGGAGATTCAGAATGATCCTCGAGTCATAGAAGCCTATCTGGGCAGGCCCAAGGGACATGGACATGCTTGAAATTCGAGATAGTCATGTGTATATCGGGCAGACCTATGTCCTGAAGGGCGTGAGTTTGGAAGTTAGACACGGGGAAATTGTGGCCCTGATTGGAGCAAACGGGGCAGGAAAGACCACAACACTTTCAACCATTTCCGGGCTTACTCGATCCCGTCGAGGGAAAATTTTATTCAGACCTGACCCGGATACAACCCAGCGGGATATCACGAAAGCGCCGGCTGAAGGGATAGTGAAAATGGGTATCTCCCACTGCCCTGAGGGCAGACAGGTCTTCTCTGACCTCAATGTGTGGGAGAATCTGCTGATCGGTGCATATCTCAGGAAGGACAAGCAGGCTATTCAATCGGATCTTCAATGGGTCTGCGAACTTTTCCCCATCCTGCGGGATAGGAGGCGGCAGTCGGCAGGCAATCTTTCAGGAGGAGAACAGATGATGCTTGCCATTGGAAGGGCTTTGATGAGCAGGCCCAGACTGCTTCTCCTTGATGAGCCTTCTCTGGGCCTGGCGCCCCTCCTGGTGGAGACAATATTCGAAATGCTTGAGCAAATTAACGCTCAGGGCACTACGATCCTTTTGGTGGAGCAAAATGCCCTTATGGCCCTTGAATTGGCTCAAAGGGCTTATGTCATGGAAACCGGCCAAATTACCCTTTCCGGGACTGGTATGGAGTTGGCAGAAAACGAAGCAGTCCGCAAGGCATATCTGGGGGCAACTTGATGGACGGGTACATTGCACAACAATTGCTAAATGGTCTGATTTTGGGAAGTATGTATGCCCTCGTAGCCATTGGTTTTACCATGATTTATGGGATCATACGACTTATCAATTTCGCCCATGGGGACATCGTTATGATCGGTGCGTTTCTGACCCTGGGGCTGGTCATAAGCGGTAAAATCTCTTTTCCGGTGATTATCATATTGGTTTTCATCGGTGGAGCACTCATGGGAATACTCATTGAGCGCGTGGCCTTCAGGCCCATGAGAGGAGCTCCCCAGGTGACCGGGTTTATTACATCTCTGGCCATTTCCATCCTTTTGCAGAATCTCGGTATTTTGTTATTAACTGCTCAGCCCCGGAACTTCTTTTGCCCCGATTATCTTCAAACTATCTATCATTTCGGACCTGTTTCTCTTCGCGCCATTGATTTAGGCATTGTGGTCACTGCCGTGGTTTTGATGATCTTTCTGGTTTTACTGGTTAGGTTCACACGATTGGGAATGGCCATGAGAGCCACGGCAGAAAACCTGAATGTGGCCCGCCTCATGGGCATCAACATCAACCACACCATCATGTTGGCTTTTGCCATTGGAAGCGGTCTTGCTGGTGTGGCCGGCATGATGTGGGGCGGCAAATATGGCCAGATTGATCCTTTGCTTGGATTTGTGCCGGGACTTAAGGCCTTTGTGGCCGCTGTCATCGGGGGGGTGGGATCTATCCCAGGCGCCATGCTTGGAGGCTATCTCCTTGGGTTCGGTGAAGTCCTTTTCGTAGGTCTCTTGCCACCCATTTATTCGTCCTATCGGGATGCGTTTGTGTTCACCACCCTGATTATGATCCTCCTTGTATTACCTAATGGGCTTTTGGGCCGGAAGACTGAGGAGAAAGCATGATGGGATGGAATGGTCATAGATGGTTCTTTCCCATGCTGATTCTGGCCGGTGGGATCCTGGTTTTTGTTCTGCGCAGTACCATGAATGACTACATCCTCTCCATCGTATGCTTTGCGGGTATTAATATAATCCTGGCTGTTAGCCTCAATCTGACAAATGGTTTTACAGGTCTCTTCTCTTTGGGTCACCCGGCGTTTATGGCAGTGGGAGGATATGTGGCAGCCATCCTGACCTTTCCTGTGGCTCGAAAGGCAATGCTGTTGCCTGCTCTTCCGGCCTGGCTGGCTGCACAGCAATGGCCGCTCCTGCCTGCCCTGATTTTGGGCGGGCTCAGCGCTACCCTTGCCGCCTTCCTCGTTGGATTTCCGGTCTTAAGACTCAAAGGGCATTACCTGGCAGTTGCCACTCTGGGTTTTCTCATTATCCTTCAGGTCCTTATAACAAATATGGAGAGTTTTACTCGTGGTCCTTTGGGACTCAATGGCCTGCCCATGATGACCAATTTATGGTGGGTCTACCTGTGGGTGGTAATCACAGTCTATGTATGCTGGAAGGTCAAGCATTCTTCACTGGGCCGTAGTATGCTGGCCATCAGGGAGAACGAAATGGCCGCTGAATGCCTGGGGGTTTCCCTGACCGGAACACGTATAATGGCCTTTGCTTTGGGGGCTTTCTTTGCCGGGGTGGGAGGGGGATTATGGGCTCATCTGGTGACGGTAATTACCCCTACTTCATTTTCTGTAGTTATGACCTTCAATCTTGTGGTAATGGTTGTGGTAGGAGGTTCAGGGAGTATTACGGGTGCTACCTTTGCCGCTGTTATGTTGAGCCTGGTGTCAGAGGTTCTAAGGCCACTGGAGGAAACTATGGAAGCCTATGGAATCAGCGAGGTCATAATAGCTATAGGGCTGTTGCTCATTTTAATCTTTCG
>JAUWMY010000457.1 GCA_030612945.1 Desulfobacteraceae bacterium | reverse complement strand
AAAGGACACTCTTTTATTTTGGATAGCCATTTGATGATCCTGAAAGACAGCATGCTTCATGACGCTACTATTCAGAGGATATCAAAGGAGAAGATTAACGCAGAGTGGGCACTGAAGAAATCACTTGAAGAGATAAGGTGGGCATTCAATCAGGTCGATGATGAATATATCAGCAATCGGGTAAACGATGTGGAGAATGTGGTAGAAAGGATTCTCAGAAATCTTTCTGGAGACGAGCAGCAAAGTCTGTCCCACATTAATGAGCGCGTTATTATTGTGGCCCACGAGTTATCTGCAGGTGATACCAGCGAGTTAAATCCCAGCAAGGTCATGGGCTTTATCACTGATGCGGGCGGCAGAACTTCACATGCGGCAATTATAGCACAGGCCCTTCAAATTCCGGTGGTTGTGGGTCTTGAATCGGCGACCAGGCTGGTGGGGGAAGGGGACCTTTTGATCGTTGATGGGAATAGCGGCGAGGTAATTATTAACCCGGATGATGAAGTTATCATTGAGTATCAGGAAAAACATCTTCGGCATGAAAAATACAAATCGAGTATTGCAAAGGTAAGCCATCTTCCGGCGATCACACTTGATGGACACCCAATCGTCATTAAGGCAAACATGGAATTCCTGGAAGAGGTGACCGCAGCAAGGGAACATGGCAGTGAAGGTATTGGCCTTTACAGGACGGAATTTCTCTACCTGAAAAGCAAAGAGCTCCCAAGTGAGGAAGAACTGTTTCACGATTACAGGGAGGTGGCCGAAATAATTGCGCCGGAGCCTGTCACCATAAGAACCCTGGATCTGGGCGCGGATAAATTTGCATCAGGGGATGAGATTGACAGAGAGGCGAACCCTGCATTGGGCCTTAGAGCCATTCGGTTTTGCCTTAAAGAGCCGGAAATATTCAAAACGCAACTTCGCGCCATTTTGAGAGCAAGCTTCTACGGTAAGGTTCAGCTAATGTTCCCGATGATATCCGGGTTGCAGGAGCTTCTGGATGCCAAAGAGATTATGGGCCAGGTGAAGGACGAGCTGAATCGCGAAAACATCGAATATGACCGTAGCATGAAAGTGGGCATTATGATCGAGATACCATCGGCAGTTACAATGGCCGAGATCCTGGCCCAACACGTGGACTTTTTCAGCATCGGAACCAATGATCTTATTCAATATGCCCTTGCCATTGACAGGGTCAACGAGCATGTGGCTTATATGTACCAGCCCTTTCATCCGGCTCTTATTCGAATGATGCGGCAAGTGGTCAATGCAGCGAGGGATGCAGGAATCAGCGTCTCAGTGTGCGGTGAAATGGCTGGGGACCCGTTTTGTGTGTGTATTCTGCTTAGTTTGGGCATTAACGAGCTCAGCATGAATGCGAGGGCCATTCCCATTATCAAGAAGATCATTCGAACCATCTCAATTGAAGAGGCTCGCGCTGATTTTGAAAATGTAATGAGACTGAGTACGGCTAAGGAGGTCCAGGCACATGTCTCTAACAGGATGAAGCGCCTGGTGCCAGAGCTGGCGGAAAAAGGGTACTTGGAAGGCTGGGACTACCTGTAGGTGTTTAAAATCGTAATTTAAGATCAACGAAGGCGAAATCTACATGGGTATTAAGCTTGTATGCCAGAATAAAAAGGCAAGATTTGATTATTTTATTGATGAGGTTCTGGAGGCTGGACTCGTTCTTTTGGGACCAGAGGTAAAATCTCTCAGAGAAGGCCGGGCCAGCCTGGTGGACAGTTATGCCAGGGTAAAGAAGGGAGAGGTTTTTCTTTATAACATGCATATCACACCCTATCCCTATGCGCACCATGTGGGGTTGGACCCTGTAAGAACCAGGAAACTTTTACTAAACAAAAGGGAAATAAGGCGTTTAATTGGAAAAACCGTGGAAAAAGGGTACACACTTATTCCAACAAAGGTATATTTTACCAAAGGCCGGGCCAAGATAGAGATTGCTTTGGCCAAAGGGAAGCGGAAATACGATAAAAGACAGGCTTTGAAGGAAAAGGAATTGAAGCGTGACATGGAGGAGGCAAAAAACTGGGATAGAAATTGACAAAACGTCAAAAAATGGTTATATTTATCTTTAAGAAAGGGGGCGAACCGGATTCGACGGGGATAATTGAAGCTTAGGTCGCATACCGAGGTTCCATCTGCTCGTAAAACAGGTGGGGTACATGTAAACGCAGACGATTATGCGTATGCCCTAGCCGCATAGTAGGCTAGCGTTCTTTCGGTCTTAGCCTGCGGGACCGAAAAGGGCGTCGACTTGCAGGCTAGCTGATCCGCCTAACCTGTGGGACGGTGAAGCGAAAAATAATACAGGTTAGTCCCTCGGCACGCCTGCCCGGTTGCAAACCTTGGGGCGAAAATTTTATACCGGGCTAAGTATGTAGAAGCCTGAGTGGAATATTTTCGGACGGGGGTTCGACTCCCCCCGCCTCCACCATTTCTTCCAAATTTTACCAAACGATTTTAGGGAGTTACCGAAGAGGTGATTTCCTATTTTCATTTTGGGCTACATTTGGGCTACATTTTTCTGTCTTTTTCAAATATTCCTCCAGAAACTTTGAACCGTCATTATGGGTCATATTGGGAATATAGGAGAAATATTTGTCCGTAATCATTTTCAATGATGAATGCCCCATCATTTTCTGAATCCAACCCAAATTTTTACACTATAACGTCACGGAACCTGAAATCCACTACCTTGTGAATCTTCTCAAAGTCTGAAATATTCCTGGTTACAACTGTGGCACCGATCTGTCTGGCTAGCAAAGCAATGGAAACGTCGTTGTAGATTCGGGGATAGGACGGGTCAAGCTCCCCTGAAGACCGGAGTTTTTGACATGCTTTACCGATCAGGATTTGTGTAGATGGTGCCGGGACAACAAGCCTCTGTAATTTGATAAACCTTGCTCCAAATCTTATCAAATGATTGATTTCGTTTTTGCCTTTAGCGCCTATCCACAGTTCGTGGAGCACTGGATGGACCAGATACATGATCTTGTTGAATCCGTTGATTTGATCTTGAAAAAGACCGTTATTAAAAACCCCGATATACAC
>JAUWMY010000520.1 GCA_030612945.1 Desulfobacteraceae bacterium | reverse complement strand
TCCTTATCTTAATCCCTCAATCCCTAAATTCACAATTCCCCAATTTGGCTCCATATGGCCATTATGATGAGGATAGTGTCCAAAAATTGGATCTAGTTTTTAGATCAAATAACGAGGTCTGTAGTCTGTAGTTTGAAAAGTGCACATTAACTTTGGTCCTTCTCGTGTAACTTCTCAAAAAGTTCGTGCGTTCAAAACCGGATAATGGCCTTGAGCGAATGATAATGGCTGTATTCCCTTTCGGAGTTTAGGCGTAAGCCTTTTATAAAATCCTTACGGCCCGCCCTCCCCGTCCCGAGACCGGGACGGGATCGGGAGGCGCGACATCCCGGTACGCAGCTGTTATCGCTGCAATATTTACAAAGCTGAAGTTATAGAACATATTCATTGCGAATCAGGTCTGGGCCAGGGATAAATTCCACCCGAACTATTGAGAAGTTACCTTCTCGTCTATCGCAAATAACTCCATCTTCTCTGAGATGTTCTTGAGCTCGAATTTACCGATGGATTTGCATAAGAAGTGATTTTTGACTCTCTCCATAGTTGTCCTGGAAACCAGTACTGCACCACCCGAGGCATGGGCACAGATCCTTGCCGCAAGATTGACGACCATTCCGGTGGCGCTGTAAGTCCAGCGGGCTCCGGTATAGCTTTCAAATTTACTTGCTCCCACAATAGCCTTATCAGAGCTAACTCCTATGTTGATCTTTAAGGGTTGGGAAGAGAATTCGGGTTCCTGATTTACAAGGGTAGTCTTGTCCCTTACCATGAGTG
The DNA here is from genome assembly GCA_030612945.1 of Desulfobacteraceae bacterium. Taxonomy (GTDB): domain Bacteria; phylum Desulfobacterota; class DSM-4660; order Desulfatiglandales; family Desulfatiglandaceae; genus 4484-190-2. Next base: position 1,497 of record JAUWMY010000520.1, on the reverse strand, counting down.
CTGAGCGGACAGCCTCCAGGGCGTTTGTCGTCTTGTCCTCAGAGAGAAAAAGTACCATGAGGCTGTCTCCAGCGGTTTCCATCACATCGCCGTTGTTTTCATAGATGGCGTCTATAAACACGGAGAAATATCTCTCTACAATATCGTTGGCCGCGGTGGCACCCAGTTTCTCAGTAATAGTGGTGTATCCTTCAATATCAAGGAACATCACTGAAAGATCTTGCTCCTTGGATCCAAAGGAGACAGCTTCAGGGGACTTTTCCAGTAGTTTCGTAACAGTGGTCGGAACAAACTTGTACAGGTTGGCTTTAAGTCTTTCCAGGATCTCCGTCTTTATCATGGCGGCCTGAAGTTCATCAAGCGTATTTTCCAGTTGTAATTTTTTCCCCACCAACTCCTGGTTAAGGTCCTTGATTTCTTCGAAGGACAGGGCATTCTCAATGGCCACGGCCCCCTGGCTGGCTAATGTATTAAGCAAATTAATATCTTCCTTCCGGTAAAATTTTCCCGATTTTTTCTCACCAAGGGATATCATACCGATCAGATCGTCTTCATATATTATAGGGACCATAAGAGTTGCCTCTAATTGTTCCAACGTTTTCTTGCAGGCGGGCCTCTCTTTCTTAAACAGGGGATCCTCTTCGATGTCATACAGGGTCACTGCTCTTTTTCCCTCCGCGATTTTTTGGATCAAAGGATCGCGGGCAGGCAGCCTAAATGTTGAAGGTGGGCCGGAAATGTTCTCATAAACCTGCTCTTTCTGATTCAACAGCATGACGAAGCCTTTGTCTATGAACAGGACGTTCGAGGCGATTTCCATCATTCCTTTTTCAATTTGATCTATACTCAACAGGGAAGCCATGGTTTCACTGATTCTCTTAACTGTGTCCTGGTAATCATACTCGAGTCGAAAAAAAACACGTTCGATGAACTTCCGTATGGGGCTATGCGCAAGGTTGAAGAAGAAAATCAGTGCAATGGTAAGGACAAGCGGATATGCAGGCGACATGGTTGACTCAAACCTGCCAGATATCGTAGTGGGTACAAATATAAACAAAGTATACACGCCTGCGATACCGAAAGTTGCGAGGATGTAGCCAAAAGTACGCCTTACGACGGCGTCGATATCAAAAAGGTTGTGCTTGATGATCGTATACCCAATCGATAAGGGGAAAATGATCAAGAATGGCAGGAAGTAGTTAAAGCCGGGCACGATTGCAAAATGAAAAAACGCATTGGTCGCCGTATCCAGAAGCGGGATCGAGGCCGTTAATAAAGTGCCCAGTAATATCAACTTGGATCGTACCCTGGCGATCTCGGATGGAGATCGCAGCCATGAATAAAGACAGGATATTATAAAGCCGAAAATCGAAAGCACCAGATAGGCCACAAGCATCTTGTAATAGATTTTAGGCACTTCAAACATTACCGAAGCCCCCCGCGACATGGCGCCCAAGCGCCTGGCAGAGGCCAGAGAGGGGAGCAGTTGAAGGTATG
>JAUWMY010000217.1 GCA_030612945.1 Desulfobacteraceae bacterium | reverse complement strand
CTGTTTCACCACCCGCTTTACCTTGGCATTCTGGATCATGGCCTGGCCTTTGAGAACACCTCCGATCAGGAGTCCGATGATAACCATCACAATGGCAATCTCCACCAGGGTAAAACCTGCCTCACTTTTTCTGTTGGTTTTCATTTTAGGCATCTTTATCTCTCCTCAAATCTAAATAAAGTATTTGTATTTTACCTGTATCCTTACAGGAACACTCCGTCGCGCCAGGGGGTTGGGTTTGCCCTAGCTTATTAAGAAATTAAGAACTTCTTTCTTTTATTTTTATGCAAATTAAATGCCGATTTAAAAGGCTTAGCACTAAAACGAGTAAGTCGTTGAATATACATAGCAAATAGGCGGACAATTCAAAGGCATGCACCTATTTGGGCTGTTCTTCGCAGGGGTAATAATGAACCATTCGGGTCATTTTGAGTTGATTTTGAGGAATGGGAAAGCTTTTTATAATTTCTCAATAAGCCCGGGTATTACTACTTCCCCCTTTTGCAAAGGGGGATTGAGGCCTGCCCTCCCCTTCATGTGACGTTCTTGATATATGGAGTAATAAATATAACCAGTTCCTTGTTTTCCAGTGATTGTTCAATGTTTTTAAACAAGGCCCCAATAAAAGGGATCTTGCTGAACCATGGGAGCCCCTCGTGATTTAACTCCCTGACCTGGCTGATCAGGCCGGCCAATACTACCGAGTTCCCGGTCCTTACCCTGACCATTGTGGCTATTTCCTCAAGAGCGATAATCGGGTTGGAAATGGTCTGGGCCGATGTACCCGAAGCTGGAAGCTCAATCTTCTCCTCTCCCATGATTCTCGTTATGGTAGGCACAATATGGAGTGTGACAATTCCTTTTGGCGATATCTGGGGTGTAATTCCCAACTGAAGGCCGAGAACCGCTCGCTTGATGTTTACTCCGTAGGTCGTCGTATTGGTGTAGTTATCCCGGTCCACACCATCTATGTCGGCATACGGAAACTGAATCCCCACGGTCATCAAGGCCGACTGCCTGTTCATTACGGTAAGGTGCGGATTTGAAAGGACACTTACGTCACCCTGGGTACTTAGAAAATCGAGAATGCCAGCGAACGCGGATTGATCTGACAGAACAATAGTTCCGTTCCTGTTAAAGTCTAACAATAAGCTGTCAGGGAGAAAACCCAGGTCTGACTTAAATGCAACATGCAGTTTTGTCCAGTCTATACCGTACCTTGATTCATCCTTGAGGACTACTTCCATGATTTTGGCCTCAATAAATACCTGCCTGTGCAAGGCTTCCGACATAGAATCCAGGAATTGAACCATGCATGCCAGCTTCCCCGGCGCATCCGCCATGTATATAATGCCCGCGGTCCTGTTTATCCGGATAACGCCATTGCTTGATTTAAGCGCCTCCAGTGTTGCCTGTACCTCTCCCCAGACATCAGTGTTTTCAACCGTCTTCTTACCCTTAATCAGAAATTTTCCGGCCACACCTGCATCATCGACACTGGTGGCCAGCATGTCACCCCCGACTTCAATCTCTACTTCCCCGGACATATCCAGATAGTCCAGATGATAAATTCTCTCCTCAAATCTCTTAATATAAAGAGTGTCATCTTCTATTTCCCAGGCATAATCCGCACCTTTTACCACGACCATGTCAAGGGCTTCTTTAAATGTAACGTTTTTCAGCTTCACAGTAACTGGTCTTTCAAGATCGATTGCAGATTCTATAGAGATATTCAGATCTGTATCACTGGTAATTGCGTTGATAACCTGCGACAGAGGGGCCTTTTTAAAAACCAGGGAATAAAGCCTTGTCTGTTCTGTCAGGCCCGTAGTGGCCGGTTTCAGCTTTTCTGAAAACGGCGGAGGGCCCGGAGATTTCACCTCTTTTTCTCTCTGAATTATGTCCCTGGGCTGTATCTCATCAAGGTCTTTTTGTATCACCGGCCTGGGCTCAATTATCGAACACCCGGGGGCAAGATAAAAAACCAAAAAGATAACGAAAAAAAGGAATTTGTATTCTTTTGATCTCGTAAGGTAAGACATGTTTCCCTCAATACTTTTGTTGGTGGTTTTTATAAGGCCTGGAGCTTTTGTCTCGTACTTATCCTCCCTGATCTAAGGAAAATTTGACCTTTGGTGCGGGGACAGAAAAGCATACGCCTCCCTTAGAGAGAAGAATACCTTCCTCACTAATCTCTTTTACAATAAATCCGAACAATCTTTCCCCTTCACCAAGATATTCTCCATTGATCACTGCAATCGAACGTGTATTGCCATGGGCATCTGTAGTACTTAATATTCCAGTCAGGCTTGGCAGTTTTATATTGATCGCTTTTTCTTTGGTTCCCCCTGATCGTTGTGTGGAAACTTTCTTTTTTTGCTTATGGGAAACAGGCGTGTCCTTGGTGTATTCGGCAAACGCTACATTGAGGTTGATATTGTCCAGGGCCTCAACAATAGTTGCAGGAACTCTATTTTCAAGCTGCTGCCATTTTTTCATTGCCTCCTTAACGCTTCTTGACTGACCGGTCAGCTCTGGATTAAAAAAGGACATCAATTTAAACCCGTTAAACCCCACCAAAAGCAAGGCAACCAATATCCAGCCGCCGATACATAATCTTTTTCTGGTACCTATTTTTATCATAATGGGGGCACTTAACTGAGAAAGCCCTTCTGAAACTTCTCAATAAATTCGGGTGGAGTTTATCCGTAAGGATTTTATAAAAGGCTCACGCCTAAACTCCGAAGGGTTATATAGCCATTGTCATTCGCTTAAGGTATTAATCCGGTTGTGAGCACCCGGACGTATTGAGAAGCTACGTCCTTCGCTGTTAAGTTGTCATTCCTTCAGAAGTAATCCTGTATCTGTAATTGCAAAAGATCTGGAATTTGATTTTGTTTTCCAGTTGATAAGGTATCATCTCCACTTGTTTAATTAGCAGGTAAGGATAATCTTTTTGAAGAACGCCCAGCAATTTCAGAGCCCTCTTAAAGGATCCCTGGAAAGATAGCTTGATTGGCATACTCCCCTGATTGTCCTCACCCGGCTGACATTTTGTTTTAAACTCTTTAAGATCATACTCCGTTGCAAGACTCCGGAGTTGACTTTCCACAGACAGACATCCTAATTTCAGGGATTCTACAGGCTGGCAAAACAGTGCCTTCTTTTTCAGAACGCTTGAGATGTTTTCCGAATTGTACTGCACGAATTGCATTTCCGTATGGGAGATCTCTATCCTTTCTCTGGGACTTCTGATCCTGTCCATTGTGTCGACGTTCCACCAGGTGAGGAAGATAACCCCTGCCCAGATGAGACCTACAACCGCCCATCTCTTATTTATTTTATCTTTCATGGTAGATTGAATCCGAATTTGACCAGATAATTTTGATTTTCCTGTTGCGTATTGTTGGTTTTAGCAAGCTCAACATCAATATTCTGCAGGCTGAGGGATCGAGCTCCCTGAAAATATTTCTTCAGGTTGTCCAGGAGGTAAGAGATGGAATCTCTTAACTTATCTGGTCCCGAGGCCTTCACAACCCCTTTAATATGCACCGCTGGCGTTCCTTCCACCTCTACGGTCATTTCCTTTATCATAAAATTATCCGGTAAAGATTTAACCACCTTTAAAATAGTGTCTTGTGGAGACGGCCGCTCTGACTCCAATACCAGGGAATCAAGTGCTTCATTATATTGTTGAATGGTGTGACTTGGGTCTGTCTCAGCTATAATCCCGGCTCTTGCCGTTGGAAACAGACTCGGCTGGGACAATTTCCATAGGAAAAAACTCTCCGCGCCAAAAAGCAAAAGGAGTAATAAACCAACTGCGATTCCAACTGTTTGAACTGGCTTCCATTCCAGTTCTTTCTTTTTCAGTTGATGCAAAACACTCAGAAATTTCCTTGAAGGTGATAGATCACTCAAGCTGAAACGCTCCACAGCGCCAAGATGTCCGCCAAATACAGGGGCTTTTTGCTGATTTTCCCCCAGGCCTTCTATCTCTTTGACCTCTCTTCCGAGCATATCTGATAATTCCCTGGCATCACTTTGCACAGAGGACGCTATGTAGACCTGGTCTATACCTGCCTTGGCCTTTTGGGAGAACAGGTGAAACGACTGGTTTATTTCATAGGTTAAGGTGTTCAGCTTCTCTGATGATTCCATTTGCGTGTCTGGAAAAGTGATGCTTCTCGAAAAAAGAAAGAACCCTCGAAAAAAGAAGTATAAGAGGCATTCCTTTGAAAGCATGTGAACGAGGCCCTTTCCGCCATCATGGAAATCAGGTATTATTTCTCTGAGCTTTTGGCCCCATACGAAGGCAGGTGTGGTTATGCAGTGCGGGTTTAGATCAAATTTGACAAGTTGATCATATAGCTGAAAAGATTTCGGTTCCTGCAAGAAATAGACATAGAGGCCCTTCTCTCCCTGGTCTATCTGGTGGGGAATATATCCAGAAAAATACTTGATATCAGGAAGGTCAGGGTACTCAGCCAATAATTTTCTTTCAATAAAGGCCTCGATTATTGATTTTTTCCTTGATTGAAATTTGTATGTGACATTTCCAAACCAGTAATCCGGCACGATCAACAGGCTGTTGACTCGATTGCTTAACTCCTCCGGAACAGGATCTGACTCCATATCATCATTTAAGAATTGATCAAGAGAAAGGCTGTTAAGGATTCTCACTTCACCCGACGGATCAGGTATAACAAAGCTCAGATCTTCATTATTGACTATGGTTATTATTGTGTTTCTTTGTTTAATCATATTCATTGGCTTGGGCAGATAGACCCCTGCCTTCCTGTGGCGTCTCCGCCCAGTTTCACTACCGCCTGCCCTGTTAGGATTCTTGATCCTGGTTCAGACTTTCCTTATGGAGGTTATTCGCAAAATTTGTGCCACCTTACTGGCCAGGTATTTTAGGAGTTAACTATTTGTTTTTTTTAGAAGATCTAATTGTGGGGCATAAGGATAAACAGGTGTGGAGGATCACATTAAGTAGGTCAAAATGAACCGTATGCTTGATTTTACAGACTTGCAAAATATGTTAAACAACAACTTTCTTTACTTCTATGAACCATACCAAACAAATTTTGCAAATTTTTGTTATTTCCCTGTTGACTTACATTTAAATTTACAGTATAAGTTCAGATGTAAGTTTTGTAACTTCTCAATAAGTTCGGTCGTTCACAACCGGATTAATGCCTTGAGCGAATGACAACGGCTGTATTCCTTTTTGGAGTTTAGGCGTAAGCCTTTTATAAAATCCTTACGGATAAACTCCACCCGAACTTATTGAAAAATCACTAAGTTTCAGGCATAAGGAAACTCGTGTCACCATTCTTTTGACTCGGACTTAATGAGAAGTTGCCTAACCAGGAGGTAAGCACATGAAATTA
>JAUWMY010000395.1 GCA_030612945.1 Desulfobacteraceae bacterium | reverse complement strand
GTTTTGTCAATTAGTTGGTCGTGTGATGAGAAATCTCTCGTAGGGGCGGCTTTACGCCGCCTGCCGAGTCGATTCGGGCGGGGTAAACCCGCCCCTACGGCTGTAATTCCGAATATTGCCAGAGGTTATTGAGAAGTTACTCCATAATCTCTGACTATCTGACTCGAATTGCTTCTCGTTTACATAGATTAAAACAGATGCCACACTTAATACAAAGCCGGGGATTTATACTGTGCGGCTTTTTCTTTTCACCCGATATCGCTTTTTCCGGACATTTCAATTTACAAATAGTGCAACCATTGCATAATTCCGCATCGATAACATACTCAAACAGGTTCTTACACACACCTGCCGAGCATTTCTTAGCATATATATGGGCATTATATTCATCACGAAAATAACGGATAGTGCTTAACACAGGGTTTGGCGCAGTTCCGCCCAGCCCGCACAAAGAGGTGGCCATCATAAAATGCGCAAGCTCCTCAAGCCTTTCAATATCTCCCTTTTCTCCCAGGCCCTCGCAAATATTCGTAAGGATATGATGCATCTGCTTCAGCCCTTCCCTGCAGGGCACACACTTTCCGCACGATTCGAACAGTAAAAAATTTATAAAATACCTGGCGACATCTACCATACAGGATGTTTCATCCATCACGATCATTCCGCCCGAACCCATAATGGCGCCCACCTCTTTCAGGCTGTCATAATCGACCGGCATATCAATTCTGCTGATGGGAATACACCCACCGGATGGACCACCGGTTTGGACAGCCTTGAAACGCTTTCCCTTTCTGACACCTCCTCCTATATCAAAAATAATTTCGCGAAGAGTGGTGCCCATCTCCACTTCGATCAAACCGGTATTTCTAACTTTGCCGACAAGTGAAAATATTTTTGTCCCTTTGCTGGTAGATGTTCCGATACTACTATACCAATCAGCCCCTTTTAATATTATCTTGGGAATGTTGGCAAGGGTCTCCACATTGTTAATAATCGTCGGTTTCCCCCACAATCCTTCAAATGCCGGATAAGGAGGCCTGGATCTCGGAGTGCCGCTCTTGCCCTCAATCGAAATCATCAGGGCGGTCTCTTCGCCGCATACAAAAGCGCCGGCCCCTTTGTTTATCTTGATGGTAAAATAAAAACCCGAATTTTAGATATTCTTGCCTAACAAGCCATATTCTTCCGCCTGCTGGATAGCAAGAGACAAATGCTCAATTGCTATGGGATATTCCTCTCTGACGTAAATAAATCCCTGACATGCCCCGATTGCAAATGCGCCAATAATCATCCCCTCAATAATACTGTGAGGGTCCCCTTCCATGAGACTTCGATCCATAAAAGCTCCTGGATCACCTTCATCGCCATTGGCTATGATATACTTGATATCACCCGGGGCAGCGCTGCAAATCCTCCATTTTATTCCGGTTGGAAATCCGCCACCGCCTCGTCCTCGCAAGCCGGAGGCAATAACCGTTTTTACAACTTCTGCAGGGTTTATCATAGCCAACGATTTACCAAAGGCAGAATATCCACCGGCTGCGATATAGTCATCTATATCTGTCGGGTCAATCTTGCCGCTGTTATAAAAAACATTCTTTCTCTGTTTTTTGTAGACCGGAAAATCTTTTTCGGTCTTTGTTAATTCCTTCGTGAGCGGATCTTTCCACAACAGCCTATTTATAACATTTCCCTTTAAAACCGTTTCCGATATAATATCTCCGACATGTTTGGGTTTGACATTGCAATAGAAAATATTGGCCGGCTCTATAACCATAATCGGACCCATCTCACAAAAACCATGACAGCCGGTCTTTTTGATCTCTATTTTGTTCTGCAAACCATATTTTTTGATCTCATTCTCAAGAGCCTCATTAACCTTTAAAGACTTTTGTGCACGGCAACCAGTGCTGAGGCATAGCCTGATTATCGTCTTTTCGGAATCCTTGTCTTGAAGAATTGATTCCCTTATATCCTCTAAATCCGTTATGGTTCTAATCTTCTGCAACCTTTTACCTCTCTGACTCTGAGCGGTAATATGATAAAATCTTTTCTATCTTTCCAGGCTTTACCGCATCATAATAATCCTCGTCCACCACTACAACAGGCGCCAAAGCGCAAGCCCCAAGACAGTTGACTGTTTCTATTGAAAACATCCGGTCATCCGTTGTTTCCTCCTCTTTGATATGCAACGTTCTCTCTACCTGATCGAGATTGCGCGCTGCTCCCGCAAGGTGGCACGCAGTTCCGCAACAAACCTTGATAGTATGACGTCCCCTTGGCGCTAAGCTGAAAGTCTTGTAAAAGGTGGCAATGTCAAAAACCCTCGTCAAGTTCAGTTCCAGCTTTTCAGAAATATAACGAAGCGTCTCTTCAGGCAGGTAGTTCTCAATACCCTGCACGTCCTGCATGATACTGATTATTGCAGAATGCTTGTATTCATGTTCTTCTAAAATGCGGTCAACCTTTTCAATATCCATAGTTAAGCCCTATCAGATTCGGCATCCTCCAAAATAGGTTAAAAGTAGTTTACACTATAGAAAACTCTCAAGTGAAATAACACCCCCCTTTATCCCCCCTCAAGGGGGGAATTGAGGGTGTTATCCCCCCTCAAGGGAATGGGGGTGGGGCTGTTAACCGTTTTTCACTGTATACTTCCGCCAGCAGGGCATTGTATGGGGTCCCCGCAAGCCTTCTTTTACTTTTTGAAACAGTGTTCTGCGGCATAAATCCTGTAGAAAATCGTTAACAGGCGAAAGCCCTTTCAAGAAGTCTTCATCCACATATCCCTCGGCTAAAGCCATTTTCCGCAGTTCCCTGGCTATCCGGCTGAATCGTATTCCTTGAGGGCAGACAAAATAACAGGAGTTGCACAGGCAGCAAAACCAGATCAGGTCAGATGACAAAACTTCTTCTCTCATCCCCAAAACGATCATGTGTATAATACGCCGTGGATCAAAATCAGCTATTACCTCGTGTGCCGGACAGACACCGGTACACGAACCGCATGAATAGCACGGTTTAATCTCCTCCAGTCCTATTTTCTCGGCTATCTCGTCTTTGAATCCAGAATCTGTTTTTTGTAAAAAAACTTTCTCCATACACTACCCTATCCCTGCCAGATTTTTTTCTTTCTCAGAGGCTCGATACAGGACGCTACCCGATCCTCGGAAAGGCCGAGTAATTCCGACAATTCTGAAACCGAACGCTCCTTTTCCTGTAAATAGAGAAATGTCTCATACAGGGTCATTTCATTCATGAGGGTTGTTGTTAATTTTTCTTCAGAAGGAAGCTGACCATATGTACCCTCTTTTTTCATCTGTTTCGACTGCTTTGCAAAGGCCATCCGCAGCTTCATCCTCTCCAGAGACATCCGAGCCGCTTTTATCTTGTGCATTAATGTTTGATGGTCTAAACCTTCACTATCCCCCATAGCGCCAAGACTCCTGATACGGTCGGTAAATTCCGTGATTACCTGCGCAAAACGGGGGGCTTCAGC
>JAUWMY010000458.1 GCA_030612945.1 Desulfobacteraceae bacterium | reverse complement strand
GCCTTATTCTGGTTGAACCTTCCACGCCTTACGATGCAAAGGGTCTCCTGAAATCGGCCATTCGGAGTGATGACCCGGTGGTGTTTTTTGAGCACAAAAAACTGATTTTTGGAGGTATTGAAGGTGAGGTTCCGGAAGAGGAATACACCATCCCGTTTGGTGAGGCCGCAGTTCTAAAAGAGGGGAAGGATGCAACCGTAGTTGCCGTTGGATTCATGGTGTACGAAGCACTGAACGCGGCTCAGGAGTTGGCGCAAGATGATATTGATATTGAAATCATTGATCCACGGACAATCGTTCCTCTTGACAAGGATACCATCTTTGAGTCGGTAGGAAAAACAGGACGGCTGATTACTGTCGAGGAGGGAAGAATCAGAGGCGGCCTTGGGGCCGAAATAGCAGCGCTGGCCTGTGGAGACTATTTTTCCCTGCTTAAAGCGCCGGTTCAAAGGGTCGCTGCGCCCATGATCCCCATTCCGGGCAGCCCGATCCTTGAGGACCTTTATCTGCCCAACAAGGATTCTATCGTGCGCGCTGTGAAGCGTACCCTGTAAACCACATCCGAGCAGGCATTGCTTGCGCCAGGAGAGGCATCTAACAGCTCTTGGTCAATTATATTTTGTGGAGGGCTTGCGAAAAATGATAACAGAAATCCGGGTGCCGAAACTGGGAATGACGCAATCAGACATCACCGTAGTGGAATTGCCCAGGAAAGACGGAGAGGTAGTGGAGAATGACGAAGTTGTTGTCGTCATTGAAACTTCCAAAGTGAGCTATGAAGTGAAGGCGCCCGCTTCGGGGATGATATTTTATCTTAAAAAAGTGAAGGACAAGGTGAATATCGGGGAACGTCTAGCGGTTGTGGCTCACAGCAAGGAAGAGTTCGAAGAGTATAAAGCCGGTCTTTCCGTGGAAACGGAGGTCAGAGCAAAATTTATGTCTGGTGAGGCAGAGGAAGAAGTGGGAGTCCGCCTTTTCTTTGAGGGCGAAGAGGAAGAAGAAAAGACTCCCATTTCTCCAGCCTTGGATTTGAGCGACCGGAAGATTCTGAAACGGATTCCTTTTATAGGCATGCGCCGCACCATAGCTGACAACCTAGTCTCAAGTCTCCAAACCGGGGCCCAGTTAACTATTGTCTCCGAGACAGATATGACGGAAATGGCACGCTATCGCGAGCTTCTCCTATTGGATCATCCTGATATCAGGATCACTTTCGTAGATATTCTCGTTATAATTCTGGCTTTTGCCTTGAAGGAGTTTCCCATTATAAATTCTTCTGTTGTTAGGGATGAGATTATCTGCTGGGATGAATACCATATAGGTGTGGCCATGGCCCTGGATGAGGGTCTTGTGGTTCCAGTGGTTAGGGATGTGGACAAAAAAAGGCTGGTGCAGGACAGTCGTGAGATCAAGAAGCTTGCAAAAAACGCGGGGAACCCCGAGCTTCCGCCTGAGCACTAGCAAGGGGGGATATTTACTCTGACCAGCGGGGGAAAGGTGGAAACTGACATTATCACGCCTATCATCAAACCACCGGAGAACGCTATTCTGGCCATCGGAAAAATCGGGCCAAGGCCTGCCGTATATGAAGGACAACTGGCCATCCGAACCATGACCCACCTGTGCATGACCCACGACCATAGGGTCATTGATGGGGTCCCGGCGTCTCTATTCCTTGGTAGGTTAAAAGAGATTATAGAAAGCCCGGAGTTATTTAAGAAAATTCTCATATAAACCGACATGCCTATCCGGTTGACACAGGGAGTTAGCCATGGCTGCCAATCGTGGATCTCATCATCTATAATTTTTAAAGTGCCGGTCGGTGGACACACATAAAGGCGATTTCACGCACAAACATCTACAGGCTATACCCGAATAAGTCCATATTCTCGTTCAAAAAGGCGCTCGCGACGATCAGTTTGCCTGTGAGCACTGGCCTTAGCTAACAATGTTAATGGCTGGCCAGGATGTAAAACAGTGTATGGCGGTGAATAGATACATCGAAACCCAGAGGAGCGTGAACCTGTGTCAACCGGATAGGCATGTAAACCGAATATCAATGTAGGTAATTGAAGCCATTGATTAATGCTTAGGATAGTGCCTAACTGACAAATGCCAGGACATCAGCAGAATTGATATGATCAGTGAAACAAGTGCGTCAAAGGAGTCCCACTGATATGAACATAAGTGAATATGACCTGCTTGTGATAGGTGGGGGCCCTGGTGGTTATACCTCAGCAATTCGTGCAGCACAGAAGGGCATGAAAACCGTTTTGATGGAGCGTAATGTTATGGGCGGTACATGCCTCAATCGTGGCTGCGTGCCAACAAAGACCATGCTTGAAGACACACTTACAGTTGCTGCTGTCCGCACTTGTCGTTTTCTTAAGGGTGACATGAAAATCAACTTTAAAAGCATCACTGAACGAAAAGACGTGGTAGTGGAAGGATCAGTGGCGGGGATTACCAGTACAGTGAAAGCCAACGGCGTAGAGATATTGGAAGGAGATGCCAGATTTGTGAGTTCCCGGGGAGTCGAGATTAGTGTGAAACAAGGGGAGCCCAAGCAGATCTCGGCCAAAAAAATAATTATAGCCACGGGGGCTGATATTAATTATGGGCCTGGCATTAAACTGGATCCTAAATACATTTTGAGCACAGAAGATGCGCTCGGACTTACATCGGCTCCACGTAAGCTGGCTGTAGTAGGTTCGGGCAATCGAGGTGTTGAGTTTGCTTCAACTTATAACAATCTGGGTATTCCGGTGGTTCTTATTGAAAAGGAAAAGCGTATTTTGCCCAAGGAGCACAGGTGGATATCCCAAAGATACAGAAAAATAATCACTGGCCGTGGAATGAAGGTGATGACCAGGACCACTGTGGTGGCGGCAAGTGCTGTAGACGGACAGGGCGCGGAGCTTACTCTCGAATCAGGCAAAGGCCAGGCGGAAATCAAGGTGGATAGAGTAATATTGGCCACATCCCGAAGGCCTTTTTTTAAGGGCCTGGATGTGGAAGCTGCAGGATTATCGCTGAACAAGGGCGTGCTGGAATATGAAGCAG
>JAUWMY010000402.1 GCA_030612945.1 Desulfobacteraceae bacterium | reverse complement strand
TTGTATCTAAATAGTAATGATCCAGTGTTTCGCGCTTTGTAACTCCTTGGGTTTTTAAGGCGGGATAACCCCGCGTTTCGCGGGGCCCCGACAGCGGGATCTACGCTCCACTCCGACAGGCATGGATTAACATGATAACGATTTAAACAATCATGAAATCTCGTTTGTCCTGCTAAAACACCCTATTTTTTTTAGATTTTACAGCTCCTTTCGCATATGCCATGGGAGGCAAGATGTCAGACCTAATAGATCAAAATGAGGGCGTGCAGTATTTACTAATGGGCAATGATGCCATTGCACGTGGTGCATTAGAGGCAGGGGTGAGCGTTGCCAGTGGTTATCCGGGCACCCCTTCTTCAGAAATCATTGAAAATCTTTCCAAAGTGGCAAGGGAAAGAAACCTTTATGTAGAATGGTCAACAAACGAAAAGGTTGCCTTGGAAGTGGCTGCGGCAGCGTCCTTTGCCGGGCTCAGATCTTTGTGTGCCATGAAACAGAACGGCGTGAATGTGGCATCGGATTTTCTGCTTCATCTTGCCGGCTCAGGAACCAGAGGGGGTATGGTCCTGGTGGCATGTGATGACCCGGGGGGGTTATCCAGTGTCAACGAAGGCGAATCACGCCATTTTGCAAGGCTGGTCGAGATCCCCATCCTGGAACCGGGAGATTTCCAGGAGGCCAAGGACATGACCAAATGGGCGTTTGAGCTTTCTGAAGAGATCAAGAACATAGTCCTGGTGCGAAGCGTAACCCGTATGTCACATGCCAGCGGAAATGTCCGGTTTGGGAAACTTCCGGACACGCACAGGCATGCTGAATTCCAATATCATGGCCCTATGCTTGATCCGGATGTAGGTCAGGTGACCAGTGCGCCTGTGGTCTATAAACACAGTTTGCAGCAGGAAAAAATAGAGAAGACAAAAGTTATCATTGAAGACAGCCCTTTTAATACATATTATGGACCAGAGAACCCGGAGCTTTTGATCATCACCAGTAGCGCCTGCTATCTTTACACCAGGGAGGCCATCAGTTTATTAGGGGTTGAACACAGGGTAGGCTTATTGAAGCTGGGCACTACCTGGCCATTGCCACCAAAGCTGCTTAAGAAATATCTTTCAATAACTGACAAAATCATGATTGTGGAGGAGGTCTTACCATTTCTTGAAGAAAATGTGATGGTTCTGGCTGCAGAACATGCAAAAGAAATCGGGGCAAAGTCCTTTTATGGAAAACATGACGGCACTATACCTATGGCTGGAGAGCTGAACCCCGATCTTGTGGTGTCGGCTCTGAGCAAGGTCCTGGGAATAGATTATATGACCATGCCTCAAGAATACGAAAGCAAGTTCGAACTGCCGGATCTTGCCAAAGCGCCCGAGAGAGAAAGGACCTTCTGTCCAGGCTGTCCCCACCGGGCATCTTTCTGGAGCATTCATAATGCTCTTCAATTAGATAATCGTAAAGGGTTTGTCTGTGGTGATATTGGCTGCTACGCTATGGCCCGCTTTGCATGCGGTTTCAACGTCAATAAAACTCTGCACGCAATGGGGTCCGGGGCAGGGATTGCCAGTGGCTTTGGAAAACTGGGACAGTTTGGCATGGAGCAACCAGTGTTGGCCGTGTGTGGGGATTCAACATTTTTCCATGCCGTGATGCCCGCCCTTGTCAATGCAGTGCATCATAATTCAAATATCACGCTTGTTGTACTGGATAACGGTGGTACGGCCATGACAGGGTTTCAACCCCATCCAGGCCTGGCGATTAATGCAATGGGCGATGAGGTGCCGGATATTGATATTGCCAATGTGTGTAAGGCTATCGGAGCTAAGGTAGAGATAAGAGACCCCTTTAATTTGGAGGAAACCAGGAAGACAGTCAACGGGCTTATAGAAGATGAAGAGGGTGTAAAAGTCTTGATCCTGAAACAGGAATGCGCCTTGAGTCCGGATAGGAAACACAAGAAAAGCTATAATATGCGCGTTGATGAAACCCTATGTCTTGGTGAAAACTGTGGTTGCAATCGCTTATGCACGCGCATATTCAGGTGCCCTGGTCTTGTATGGGATAAAGAGAAAAAAAAGGCCAGGATTGATGAGGTGATTTGTGTTGGCTGTGGCGTATGTTCATATATCTGTCCCGTGGCGGCAATAAAGATAGGGGAGGCAGCCTGAGACATGGAAAAACTCCAATTATCAAAAGACCCTTATAATATTATCATTACGGGAGTTGGAGGCCAGGGAAATGTCCTGGGTTCCAGGGTGTTGTCCAATATGCTGGTTCGCAAGGGTTACTATGCTACCATAGGAGAGACCTTCGGTGCATCTCAACGGGGCGGATCGGTAATGAGTCACATCAGGGTTTCGGCCAAATCCACCTGGAGTCCTCAGATCCCCAGGGGAAGGGCTGATCTCATCATAGCCCTTGAACCTGTCGAGGCCATCAGGGTTCTGATGATCTATGGCAATCAGAAAGTAATGGTTTTGGTCAATACACGCCCCATCTATCCTGTGGGTGTCATTGCCGGGGAACTGGAATATCCTCCATTAAAAGACATTAAGGCATCGGTGAAGGAATTATCATCTACCGCCTTGTTCATCGATGCAACAGATGAGGCAATAAAACTGGGAAATTCCATACTGGCAAATATCATTATGATAGGGGCAGCAACCCGTATGCTTGAATTCCCAATTGACCGGGAAGACTTTAATCAAGTAATCCTCGGAAGCCTGCCGGAGAGCAAACTGGATGTCAATCTCAAGGCATTTGATATGGGCGCCAGGATGGTAGGGTAATGTAGATTTTAAGATAAAGTTATTACCCCAATTGAGCGAAAACGCTCAATTGGGAGCAATCAGCAATCAGCCATTAGCGGTCAGCTTAGTACTTTTTAACCCAAAGTTATAAAATTGACATAGGTGAGATATATATACACATTTCAAATTCGGTAGCTGATCGCTGACAGCTCCTTAATTGGGCTTTGGCTCAATTTGGGTATTAGAGCAGTCTGGCAAAGATCGATATAAAGGAGCAAGCGTGACAACCGAAATGAATCTGTTCTTCCATCCTGCCTCAATTGCGGTAATTGGCGCCAGTAACAGAAGAGGTGGCTATCAGATTGTCAAGAATCTTCTTTACGGTTATGATGGCACAATCTACCCTGTAAACCCGAACTATACTGAAATCCAGGGCATTCCCTGTTTCCCTTCACTTAAAGACATCCCAGGCCAAGTGGACCTGGCCATCATTTTCGTACCTGCACCGGCAGTTCCATCCGTATTGGAGGCATGTGCCCACAAAAATATAACCAGGGTCATGATCGAGAGTGCCGGGTATGCAGAGGTCGGGGATAAGGGAAAGGCAATTCAGAATCAGTGTAAGGCTATAGCAAAAGAGGCAGGTATCCGAATTTGGGGACCTAACTGCATGGGACTTGTGGATATTCGCAATAAGTATT
>JAUWMY010000339.1 GCA_030612945.1 Desulfobacteraceae bacterium | reverse complement strand
GAAGAGAGAGTTCATGGCAGGATACGAATAATGCCATATAGAAATTTCCTGAGTGAGTTATGGGAAGGCAAAATTATTTCTTAACCTGTGAATTCAGGGCAGGCTTAATATAGCCAAGACTTTTTCGGAATAGCGTCCGGGAAAATCTATTTTGCAGGCCTTGTTTTAATTTTAGCTTTATCCTCATAGAATTAAGAGGCTTGGCCGCCTGTTGCTGGTTCAAATTCCATTTTAACGCTTGCTTCCCATTTCAGGCCATGCATATCTTCACGCACATATCGGTGAAAACTCGAATGTTCTCTCGTTCCCAGGCTCTTTCTTGCTTTACGGTAAATCAAGCTCCTTACAAAATCTGTGAACAGGAATGACTCTTGCATTATTTTTTTCATAATCCAGATTGCCTCCATGCACCCGGTAAAATTTCGGAATCGGCGTTCTTTCCATAAAATAGTAGATGGAGGGGGCTATGTTTTTATCTCCGGCCTTGCATTCCACCGCAAAGAGCGGAGACCCTTCCTTTAGCACAACAAAATCTATTTCCCGCTTGTCCGTATCAGGCAGAAAGTTCAATGCAAATGTGGTTTCCCCTGTCTGTCTTGGTCCGCCTATAAAGACCATGGTTGACTTCAGATCTTCCTCAACCGGTTTTTTTATGTACCGTTCATATATTTTCTTCATGATAAAATCACCACAACACGATTTTGCTCATGAGTAAAGTAAGATGTGCAGGAACTTTTTTCTGTGCGCTCTGCGGACTCTGTGAGAGATTTAATGACCGAAGCTAAGCTTTGGCCTGTTCGGGGAACAGACCCTACAATTTGCACCATGGCCATTTGTCAGGCCGTTCGGGGCATCGGCCCCTACAATCCGTATGCGATTAATTCGAGTCAAAGCCTGTTTAGTCTCCGTCTAATCATAGATACCCCCATTCTATCCGAAAATCCGTTCCATTCTCTTCCGGTAAATCTCAAGAAACCTGTTCTTCAAGCGCTCATTCAGGAAGCTTTCTTCTATCATGTTTTCAATAGCAGACTTGATATCATTCAAGCAATTCAGGGAGTTGGCGTATTGTTTATTGGTAAGTCCGAAATGCTCCGCCAGTTTTATGAAGTCTTTTCTTGAAAACCGGTTCTTTTTCCCCTGTAAACTGAGGCACATTTCCTCACGTTCTTCCGGCAGTACAAGCCTTGAGTTGACAAGGTCATATACCGGGGAGAGGTGATAACCGATGCTCTCTTCTTTAATGAGGGAAAAATTCTTCAAATGCGCGTCACCGTTACCCACTACATAATTCAGAAGCGCCCTTTCAAAAAGCTCAACGAGGTCGAGACCAGGAACGTTTGAGTATTTTCTGATGATGTTCGCGATTTGCTCATATGATCCCTTATATTTGTCATTGGTTTGAAGAAGCTGCTGAAAATCCTCCTGTTGAAGTTTTGATCCGTCCTCCAACCGGTCAAATCGTTTTACGAGATAGGCAAGCCTGCCGTCTGAAAGCGGAATAAGACCATGGGATGGAACCGCAATGCCGTAAGATGATGCTATGCATATACAAAGATTCTCATTTTCGGGAAGCGATTCAAATCGCTCCGTCTGGGGTTTCAGGATGTAAGACCCTCCTGTTTCAACTACAGTTAGCTGATGACTTTTGCGTTCATGGATGAGGGAAAGTTTCGGCTGCACACCGGAAATAGACATTTTGCCGACCATCTTTTGAGCCTCGCCGGCAATATCAGGGGTGCCGAAAGGCACTTTCGGGGGTTTTGCCGTTCCAAAGAGTTTTCGGGAGCATCGGGGATGATAGCCACCCTGTAGTTTCAAGTCAGCCTCGACAGTCTGGCAGGACAGACATTGATCGTTCATAAATTATTTTCCTCATCTACGGGAATTATCTTTACCGCCCCTATGCAGTCTCCGCAAGTAGCAAGAAGTATGTCAAAGACGTTTTCCGGGTCTATTTTCAGGGTGCGGCTTGTAATGTCCAGCAGCCAGCCTTCCGGGATGAGGCCGAGGAAAAAGGGGAAAAGAAACTCACTTTCATACGGCTTGTCTGTCAAAGGAAGGGTAAGGCTCAGAGGTTGTACATCCGGCAGAGACAGATAGTCTTCGTAGTAACTTAAGCGATACCCCGTATCGTTTTTTTTCAGCAGGGCAGCTTTTGTGTCCCACAGATAGACATCGGCGCTGTTTTTTCTATTTTCCATTCGTCGCGTTTAATTCAGCTTCCGGTAACAGGTCAACAGGGCCGAGCGTTTTCCCAAATAATTGAAGCATCTGATTCACCTTGTCCATTCTCAGGGTTGATTTACCCTGTTCCAGCTCCCTGACGAACCTCAGCCCTACTCCGGCTTTGCGGGCCAGATCGGCCTGGGTCAATCGGTGGATCTTGCGCTGCTTTTTCACAAAAATACGCAATGTCATCGTTTGTACCATACCCGACAGGAACCATGCTTCCGTTATTGATTGCTTGTTATACCCTTTCGGGCACTTTATTGAAAGTATGACGAGCTACTATACCCCTGTGGGTATATTTTCGATTCCTGAACGGAAGATTAATACCTATAGGGTATAATGTCAAGCGTAAAAGTCGTGGTGTGGCATGTATTCCCACGCTCTGCCTTGCTTTACGGCAAACCAAGCATATCGCTTATCTCGCAGACCTTGTTTTAACTTCAGCCTTATTCTCATAAAACTCAGAGGCATAGCCGCTCTTGCCGGTTGATTTTCCCGTCAGTTTTATCCCTCTTGTTCTTGCACCGATATCGTTTGCCTTTGTCTTGACAAAATAGACTCCGCCCTGAGTGTGAAGATCTATATCGCCGAGAGGTGATGTGCTTGCATATACAGTTATATTTTCCTCGCCGAATGGAGGGCTTATTTCCAGATCAAATTTGTCATTGCCGGACGGTATTTCATAGATAACCCCGCCCTGGAAATAGTTTTCATTTCTGTATGGGTTGGGCAGAATCTGAACATTTTTTCCGGCAGCATCCTTGTATATGACACGGGCATAGAAAGGCTTGTTCCCTTTTATGTAAATCCTCATCCTGTCGCCACGCTCATATTCCTTTTTATCCGTCCAGAGCCGGACATGAAGCGGGGCAGCTGGATCGTCGGCAACATCATTTCTTTTAGAACCTTTCTCCATTGCCTTTTCATCAGGTATTACTTCTGCCTTAATTTTTATTCTGAAGCAATCGCCTGACTTCGCGTCATTGTACCAGCCCTTCTCGAGTTCCTTAATGATTTTCACTGTGGCGTTGGCGTATGCAGATACCAGATCCTTCTCAAGCTCAAAGTCCTTTACATGCGTCTCGCTTGTCATGTAGGTCGATGCAAACTCTATTGCGTTTCTCTTCGCGGCTTCCAGCGCAGCAAGTTCTGTCTGTCTCCTTGACCTGTCCTCACCCATGCAGGCATAGCCCTCGGCCTCTGTAATGGTAGATTGCGAGGCATAGGCATACGAAGAGGATATAATGAACAGAAACACCAGCGCGGCTATTTTTGCCACATTCACACTTAATGTTTTTGATTTAACGGCTAACATACAATGCGTTCTCCTTTCCAAGATTATTGAGCGAAGATGAATCCTTTGCCAGCATAAATAAGAATGCCTGCTGAGGTTTTAGGATATTCATCCATAAACAATCTTAATATTTTGATAATGGGAACTGTATTTTAATTCACCATGTCATTAATTATCATTCATGCCGTGAATAATATTAAATCAGTTGCACAATATCAACCCATTTTCCGTTGCTCTCATGGTTATGGCTTGGGTATGGCAGGAATTTACTAATATACGCCTTGACGTACACATTTAACTATACTAAAAGGTGTATAAGGAGGTGGAAATATGCGGACTAACATTATGCTTGATGATAAACTCGTTGAAAAAGGCATGAAATATACCGGAATAAAGACCAAAAAAAAGCTGATAGATATTGCTCTCAGAGAACTCGTTCAGCGAAAGGAGAGAAAAGAA
>JAUWMY010000127.1 GCA_030612945.1 Desulfobacteraceae bacterium | reverse complement strand
TCCAGTGTCTCCATATCAACCGCGGTCTCGGCCAGCCACATCCCCTCGGCCTGCCGTCCAAACCGTTGCTCGAAATCGGCCCGGCCCCATCGAATTTGTGTCAGTTTGTCCCTGGGTTGTGCAAGGGGCATAATGATGTGGTTATAGACCTGGGCCAGGGCATTGCCGTGACCCTGGTAGCGGTCTCGACTGGCCAGGTCCGCAGTTAGAATCTGGTCATAGATCCAGGAGTGGGCCTTTTCCAGCCAGGAGAGCAGGGTAGGGCCAAAGTTGAAACTCATGTGCTCATAGTTGTTGAGCAGTTTCTTAATATGGCCCTCCTGGTCGTGCAGGCGAGCGCGAGTATTGGGTCCATAGCATTCCCGCGTGATGCGCTCATTCCAATCGTGATAAGGCTGGGCCGAAGCCTGGTATTCAACGAATTCCAGCCAGGGATTCTCACGAGGCGGTTGATAGAAGTGGCCGTGGATACAAAGATATTTATCGGTCATTGGGTTTTGCTGAGCTCCTTTTTGAGTTGTGGACAATGTAAGACAGGGGTGACTGTGTGTCAAAGGGAAAAGGGGAATTGAGCAAATAAGCTCTATTCATTCAGCATATTATCTCTTTAGATGACTTAGTCCTGTGGAGATTGCCCGGCAATTCTAATTTTGGCTTTAGGATACTTTTGTAGAACATGAATCGTGTTTGGGTGGCCATGGCAAGGCGCATCAAGCTCATTCTTTTTTCAATGGCCAAAATTAGAATTGCAGGAGATTACCGGATGTTCTTGTCAAACCTGAAAATAGCAGGTATTATCAACATATGCAAAAAAAGATAGATCTTTCAGAGATAAAGGTGTGTGTAAAGGGTGGTGGAGACATTGCTTCGGGTGTGGCCTGGAGGCTTTTTCAATGTGGTTTCAGGGTGTTCATGACTGAAATCGATCAACCCATGGCGGTGAGGCGTAAGGTGGCCTTTTGCGATGCGATATACCATGGCAGCACGGTCGTTGAAGGGGTTGAGGCCTTATTCGTACACAAAACAGACGAGGTTTTTTCGCTTTGGGTTCAAGGGAAAATACCGATTCTTGTAGATCCCAAAGGTAAGACATGCAATGTGATAAGGCCTGACGTGTTGGTGGATGCCATCCTGGCTAAAAAGAACATAGGGACCTCATTGCATGATGCGTCCCTGGTCATTGCCCTTGGACCCGGCTTTGAGGCAGGACAGGATGCCCATTTTGTAGTTGAAACCAACCGGGGCCATAACCTTGGTCGTTTGTTGGCATCAGGTTCGGCAGAGGCCAATACGGGTGTGCCTGGCCCTGTCCAGGGAATTACCTCAGATCGGGTCCTAAGATCACCTGCGGAAGGCGTATGGCAGAACAATATGGAAATCGGTGATTTGGTAAAAAAAGGGGATATGGTCGGATCTGTTGCAGGGTTGCCCGTGAATGTACTCATTGATGGTGTGATAAGAGGTATGATCCACCCAGGGATAACGGTTTCAAAGGGCCTCAAGATCGGTGATATCGACCCAAGGGGCAACAAAGAGCATTGCTTTACTATTTCGGAAAAGGCCCTGGCCATTGCCGGAGGCGTATTGGAAGGAATCCTCAGGGTTTATGGATAATAATAATGACTATCGTTTATTCAATAATGGAGGAGACTCATGAACCAGAAAAAAGAACTTTACGCTACATCGTTTAACCCCTTGCTTGTCAAACCCGCCCGCCCCCTTCCAGAGGAAATCGCGGTCATCGGGGCCGGGACTATTGGGCCGGATATTGCCTATTATCTTAAAAGTGCTTTACCAGCTATCAAACTATATCTTGTAGATGTCGTGGAAGAACCCCTTAAGAATGCGGAGAAGCGGCTTTCAGGCTATGCGAAAAAGGCAGTGGATAAGAAGAAAATGAAGGAGGATAAGGCAAAAGCAGTCCTCGAAAATATTATTTATACAATGGACTACGATCAAATAAAGAATTGCGATCTGGTGATCGAGGCCGCAACAGAGAGCATTCCCCTGAAACAAAAAATCTTTGACAGCATTGAAAAAACGGTCAGTGAAGACACGATCATTACTTCCAATACGAGTTCAATCCCTGCCGACAGGATCTTTTCGAAAATGAAAAAACCGGAAAGGACCACTATTACACATTTTTTTGCACCCGCATGGCGGAGTCTTCCCGTAGAGGTAATAACATGGCAAGGGGCAAGCCAGGACACAATAGATTACCTTTGCTGGTTTTTTGCGAGCACAGGGAAGGCTCCCTTCATGACGGACAATGCCATTTGCTTCATGCTGGACCGGATCTTTGATAACTGGTGCAATGAGGCTGTTATTTTATTGGAATCTGCCTCTGCAAGCCAGGTTGACAAAGTGGTGGAAGAGTTTGTATTTGCAGGGCCCTTCTTTGTCCTAAATATGGCAAATGGTAACCCAATTATCATTGAGACAAACACTCTCCAAATGGAAGAAGGCCCCCATTACAGGCCCGCACCGATCTTGAGCTCGGTGGACAGGTGGCTGACCCATCGCCCCGGCGCCAAAATTGAGGTTCCCGGGAATATAAAAGATACCATCAGGGATCGGATGCTGGGTATTTTCTTTTCCCAGTCATTTGATATTATTGATCGAGGAATTGGCACAAAGGAGGACCTGAACTTTGGTTGTCAGATTGCCCTGGGATTCAGAAAGGGACCGCTTGATGTCATGCAGGATCTGGGTGAGGCAGAAGTGAACCGGGTCATGAAAAAATTTCAGGAGGAAAGGCCGGGCTTTCCCCAGGCAAAGGGATCTTTCTCCTTTTATCAGGATTTCAAACGGCATGTCCTGGTGGATGAGATGGACGGGGTGATAATTATCACCATCCGCCGGCCCCAGGCAATGAATGCCCTCAGCGATGATATTACCAATGAGATCCTGGCTGTACTAAAGGATAACAAGGATAATCCTTCTGTTAAAGGATTTGTCATTACCGGATATGGAAATGCTGCCTTTTCAGCGGGTGCGGACATTGGCAAATTTCCAAAAATGCTGGGAGACAGTGATGCATCGGTTCAGTATGCAAAGGATTGCGCCGGGGTGCAATTATTTATGGATCAGATGGATAAACCCATTGTGGCTGCCATAAACGGTATGGCCTTAGGCGGAGGACTGGAAGTGGCCATCCGGTGTCACAGTCTCATAGCCACCAAAAACGCGCTATTTCAGTTTCCTGAAATTACCCTTGGGATACTGCCTGGAATTGGCGGATGTATTGTCCCGTATCGAAAATGGCCTGATGGTGAAGCGCTATTTAACGAAATGATCTGTTTTGGCAGGCCCATCAAGGCAAAAGAGGCCGCAGAGATCGGGATGGTGACGAGAATAGTAGATGATTATTCTGAGCTGATCAAAGGGGCAGTGGAAGAGGTTAATAACCTCCAGGGCAGGGTAAAGCGTATTTCCGATGCAAAGGTGGACATTCCTGAAATCACCATGCCTGATGAGCCAATGGCAGGTAAACAGCCCTTGAGCAAAGAAGCTGTTTCCATCGTCCTGAAGACCGTTAAAGATGGTGCTGCTGCTGATAGTTTCGCAGAAGCCCTTGAAATCGGCTATAAAGGATTTGGTGAGATTGCCTGCACTGATGCTGCGAAAGAGGGAATTTCAGCATTTTTGGAGAAAAGAAAGCCGGAGTTTAAGAAATAGAAATTCGTAACTGGTATTTATTTGACAGGATAACCCCGCGCTCCGCGGGGCAGGCATGGATTGACTTGATGTTTTTGAATTCTTGTAAATCCTTTAACTATCCTGATAGACCGTTGCTTGCTATATGGGTAAGTGATTGAGTTAAATCTTTCTATTATAGTTTGGTTAAAGCTGGCCCCCGATTGATTTGAAATTTAATAAATACTCATTTCATATTTAAGAAAGGCCCAAAGAGATTATGTCAATTTCTTATTCGGGATTTGTCCTTAAGATATATTACCGGGATATCTTGTTTGATTTACAGGATTATTACAATAAGGTCTTGTTTATGATTAAAAAATAGATTCCTGTTTATCCTGTTATCCTGTCTAAAAAAGAGATACCCCCCCGTTCTTATGGCACGCTGTGGTATTGCTGCCATAAATTCTTGTAGGCCTGTGCCTCGTGCTGCCAGCGGTCATCGTCCCAACCCAGTTCTTTTTGGCAGATCAGCCTGATACGATCGAAGAATGCAGCACCACCTTGAGGCAGTAATACGCCAAGCCGTGTGCGTCTCAATAGAAGATCCTCCAGATGCACAACTGCTTCGGCGCGCGATGCCCAGCGAAGCTCAACCCAGAGGGTATTGGTCCCGGGTATCCGCTCAAGCTCCCCCTCCCTGGCACATTTGGCAACTTCACCTGCGGTTAGGCCGTAACGGCCGATCAGGCGTTCTTGAAGTGCGCAATCGAGGGTCTGTAAATGAAGCTCTTTCCGGTGTGCCTCTCGAAAAACGGGTTCTCCCTTATCCTCAACGGTCAGTGATGGAATAAACCGGGCTGCGCGCTTAAGTGCGTCTAAGGCAATCAGACGAAACGTGGTCAGTTTTCCGCCACTTACCGAGATGAGGCCACGTTCCACCCAGATACTGTGCTCTCGCTTTTCTTTAGATGGGTCCAAAGCGCCTGTACCGATAACCGGCCGGACGCCTGCATAGGTGGAGATAATGTCTCTGCGTTTGATGCCCAGGTCCGGAAACTGGTAATGTACGATTTGCAGCAGGTAATCCACTTCTTTCGGCGTTATGGATGCCTCAATGTCAAGATCTTTATCTTGATCCAGGTCGGTGCTACCTACCACTGTGGCCCCTTCCCAGGGCAATAGAAACACAGAACGTCCATCTGCAGGGTGTTTCATTCCAATGGCCTGGGCCACAGGTAAACGCCAGAACGGGAATATTAGATGGCTTCCTCTGAGGGGCCGAATATCCTGGCCACCGCCAACCTGTTTGCGGAATCGATCGGCCCAGGCTCCGGTTGCGTTCACCACTGCCTTTGAGCGCACCTCAGCGGTTTCCCCTGTGAGTATGTCTCGAACAGTAGCTCCCCTTACCCAGTCTACTTTCGTTATAAGCTTGTCGGCCGCGACATAATTGAGCGCGAGCGCGCCGTCCTTTTTAGCTTCTTGAATAACACGAAATACCAGCCGTGCATCATCTGTGACGGCATCAAAGCACTGGGCCCCGCCTTTGAGACCGGTTAGCATGATGTGGGGAGCAAGCATTGTATACTCATGAGGTGGGTAAAACCTGTGGTTCCAACGACGTGCAAAAAGGTCATACATGGTCAGCAGGACTCTGAACGACCAACGGCCAGGCCGACGGCCCTTATAGCCACTGAATAAAAAACCCAAAGGTTGCACCAGGCCTGGCGCCTCGCGCAGTAACCGTTCCCGTTCCCTCAGTGAGTCACGGGTCAGGCTGAAGCTGCCCGCCATAAGATAGCGAAGCCCGCCGTGAACCATGTTGGACGAGCGACTGGATGTGCCCCAGGCAAAATCACGCTGTTCGATCAAACAGGCTGAAAGGCCGCGCCTTGCAGCCTCCCTCAATATGCCCGCACCGGTAATACCGCCCCCAATTACGAGTAGATCCCACTCCTGGACTCCCTGTAAACCGCCCATGGTCAGCTTTGACCAGGCCTGCTTCCGCCATTCAGGTACAGGTTGGGTATCTATTGTTTGCATCATAATATTTTATCCCCTTTACGGAATCCCGAAAAGGGCTTTGGCATTTTTTGAGGTTTGCAGGGCCACTTCATCAAACTCAATACCTCTGAGCCGGGCAATTTCCTGTGCCGTAAAGGTAACAAACAGCGGTTCGTTTCTCTTTCCTCTTTTGGGTACTGGTGCCAGGAATGGGGCATCGGTTTCTACAAGTATACATTGGAGCGGGAGGCTGGCGGCAACATCCTTAACCTGAGATGCCTTCTTGTATGTCACGGTGCCGGGAATTGAAATATAGTATCCCAGTTCAATTAACTCGAAGGCCAGATCAGTATCTCCGGAAAAACAGTGTATGACGCCCTTTCTCTCTCCTTTTCCCATTCTTTTAAGAATCTTGAGGACATCACTGTGGGCTTCGCGGTCATGAATAACCACCGGCAAATTCAAGTCATGGGCAATCTCAAGCTGGCGCAGAAACATCTTTAGTTGTTCGTCCGGAGAGGAATAACCACGGTAATAGTCAAGCCCGATCTCTCCCCAGGCCACAACTTGCTGTTCCGATGCCATTTGAGCCAGCTTATCCAGGGCTCGGGGATTACACTCATCGGCGTTGTGGGGATGATACCCTATGGCTGAATAAATAAAGTCGTATTTTCGGGCCAGATCCAGGGCAGCAGATGAGCTGTCCAGATCTATTCCAATGGTGACGATATGGGTGATGCCGCCTCTTTTGGCCCTCTCAAGGACTTTGCCGCGGTCCTCGTTAAAATCTTTCATATCCAGATGAGCGTGACTGTCAATCAGCATGATATCCTCTTTTTTTCCGCGATCCTCTAATCCGCTTACGGCGAAACCCTTGAAGCTGAATTGTTACCGGGATTGTAAGCGTTCATAGGTTCAGGGTTCAACGTTCAGCGCCGCCTCTGGCCACCGAAGTTGCCAGTTTGATCAAAAAAGTGACGCTGGCCTTGCCGAGTCACATACGAGGGTTATAGGGACAAGGGCAAAATTGAAGACCCGAAGTCCTCGTAAAAAAATGCTGCTTTTGCCACATAATTGCCAAATATCATACTCCAGACCCGCCTGCCTCGCCTGTCATGTACGGAACGGGCATATCCCAAGAGGTCGGCAATGGCGGGCAGGTTTGTGGAGATGTGGAAGCGGTCGGTTTTCCCGTACAAACCGTTTACAAAATGACGTATGGTGATGAGAATGCAACCTTTGAACCTCTGAACCTTTTAACCCGTGAACGGTTACCCGGGATTTTATATAATCACGTTTGTTTCCGCAAATAATTATGTTGCTTATTCTCATAAATCTTTTAGAATCAAAAACAATTCCCCTTTAAGTACCCGCACT
>JAUWMY010000447.1 GCA_030612945.1 Desulfobacteraceae bacterium | reverse complement strand
CCCTTCACAAACCAGGTCTGGAAGATACGTTCATCAGTGCGATATTGTTCGTGGTATAATCCGGCTGGCATAGTTTATTGTCCAATAAATTGTGCTATTATAGGAAATAAGGTGCTAATTTGTTCTTTGTCCGTTTCAAATGAAAAAGTGCCTATTTATCCCGCTTGCAGCGGGGAAGTGTGCTAAAGTGAACTTCCCTCTAAACCCTCTCAATCTCTTCAATTCCAAATAGGCCATAAGGCTTAAACATCAAAACCAAAACCAGAACAATAAAGGGAAATACCTCGTTCAAAGCAGGGATATAGGGGTCCAGATAACCGGCTGTAAGAAATTCCAGAACACCCACTATCAGGCCGCCAATGATAGCGCCCAGGATACTGTCAAGCCCCCCGAAGATCACAGCAGGTAACACTTTAAGGCCTATGTAGCTGAGATCCACGCCGACCCCTCCGATATTGCCTACCAGGATTCCGCCGATGGAGGATACTACAGCGGCGATACACCAGCTAATGGCAAAGATCCGTTTGACTGAAATTCCCATGCTCTGTGACGCGGTTTGGTGGTCCGCCACTGCCCTCATAAAGATGCCCGTACGGGCGTATTTAAAGAATATGGCAAAAAAGGTCAGCAGTACAAGTGAGATTCCCATGCTCCAGAGATACAGATAAGTAAGCTTAACGCCCCACAAATCAATGGGCTCTTGAGGAAAGATGTTAAACTGACGGATGTCATTGCCCCACAGCATGATGACCACGCCCCTTAAAATGTAGGTAAGGCCTAAAGTGACCATAATCACCGAAATTATGGGCTCTCCGATAAGGGGTCTGAGCACAAGTCGTTCCACAGCCATCCCCAGGAGCACAGAGAAGACCATTGTGATCATAAAAGAGACAATAAAATTAAGCCCGAAATCTAATGTCATTGATAAACAAAAATAGGCTCCGACCATGAGAAACTCGCCCTGGGCAAGGTTTAAAATAGAGGTGGATTTGTAAATAAGGACAAATCCCAGGGCGACAAGGGCATAAATAGAGCCCATGGAAAGCCCGGACAACAAGAACTGCATGAAAAACTGAAACTCGTTATGCAACTTAAATTCCCCCCGTAAGTTTTTTCAAAAAACCTTTGGGTCTTAAAAGGTCCTTATAGGCATCCTCGGGTTTCATGGTACGAATAATCAGATTGGTACGGAGTGTAGCTGTTTTACCGTCCTGGTATCGGATGACAGTCTCAATGGGAAGTTCTTCTGCATCACTGTACAAACCGGAGATCTCTTTTTTATATTTTTCATTGATAAATCCGCGCCGTATTTTTTTGGTACGGGTTAGCTCCTCGTCGTCCGGATCCAGTTCCTTGTAAAGGAGTAGAAATTTTTCGATCCTGGCCTTTTCAGGCAGGGTGGTGTTTACACGCACTACCTCTCTTTCAATCAGGTCATAAACCTCCGGCTTTGCGGCCAGGTCTGAATAGGTGGTGTAACTGATCCGGTGGTCTTCAGCCCATTTGCCCGCATGCCTAAAATCAATACAGATCATGGTTGTTACATGTTCCTGTTCGTGTCCCAGGACAACGGCCTCAACAATATAAGGACAAAACTTGAGCTTGTTTTCGATAAACATGGGTGAAAATCTTGCCCCGCCTTTGAGGTGCATCAGGTCTTTGACCCGGTCAATAATCACCAGATGTCCATCAGGGGTAAAATAGCCCGCATCACCGGAGTGGAGCCACCCGTCTATGATGGTTTCTTGTGTGGCCTCATCGTTCTTGAGATATCCCTGAAAAAGACCGGGCCCTGATGAAATAACCTCACCCACACCCTCTTTGTCAGGCTCAAATATAGAGATATTAGCTGCGGGGACCGGAATTCCTACCGAGTCGAAATTTATATCGCCGTCATGGTGAATTGTGGAGTATCCAGCCACCTCTGTCTGCCCATAGATCTGTTTCAGGTTGATGCCAAGGGCGTGAAAGAAGCGAAACACATCAGGACCAAGGGCCGCACCACCTGTCATGGCAGCGCGGACCCTGGCGAAGCCCAGGCGATCTCTCAGTGCCCAGAACATGACAGTATATGCGAGCCAGTATACAATTTTCCAGAGAAATGGGGGCTTCTCCTTGTCAAATTTGAAATCTGCCCAGCGGTATCCGATTGGGAGGCACAGGTCGTAGATGAGTTTCTTAAAGAAAGATGCGTCCAGATGCTTGACCATGACCTGACGTGAAAGCCCTTCCCACATACTTGGTCCGGCCACCACCAGACTTGGGGCGATTTCGTAAAGGTCGGCCAGGGAGGTTTCCGATTCCTCCGGGAAGTTCACAGTATAACCCGAATATAAGGCGGAAAAGACACTCATAGTCTGTTCCACAATCCATGGTAAAGGAATAAATGAAACAAACTGGTCATCCGGTTGTTTAGGATCCACCTCATTCAACGAGGCCACCATGCTTATAATATTCTTGTATGTGAGAAGGGATCCTTTAGGGTTTCCGGTTGTACCTGAGGTATAGCAAATAACCGCTAAGTCGTCAGGCTTAATAGCCCGGACATTTTTCTCGAAAAGGTCTGGTTCTTTCTGGTGAATCTCCCGGCCTATGCGCTCAACCTCGTAGTAATCGATCAGGGCTTCATCTTCATAATCCCATAATCCTTTTGGATCCGCATATATGATCTTTTTTACACGGGGGAGTTTCTCCCTAAGATCCAATATTTTATCCACCTGTTCCTGATCTTCGGCTACAATCATAGTGGCCTCGGAATGGTCAATAATATATGCGACCTCAGTAAGAATGGAGTCCTGAAAGATGCCAATGGGAACGCCCCCAGCCGACTGAGCAGCCAACTCCGCATAAATCCATTCAGGACGATTTCCGCCAATGATCCCGAGAGTTTCTCCGGGCTTGAGACCAAGGGAGATCAGCCCCAGGGAAAAATCACGCACATGCTCCAGATACTGTTGCCAGGTCACGGACTGCCAAATACCGAATTCCTTTTCACGGAGGGCCACCCTGGCGTTCCCGAAGCGCCTGGCATGTCTAACCAGGAGCGAAGGAAGGGATTGGGGAATATCTTTAGAATCGGGTTTTTTAGCGTTCATTTTCCATTAGAGTCGTGTATATGTTTTATGGTCTTAGGCTAAATAAGCCCTAAAAACATTATGTTCTTTATTAATATAACGGGAAGTCCC
>JAUWMY010000272.1 GCA_030612945.1 Desulfobacteraceae bacterium | reverse complement strand
ACTGGAGGAGGCTTTTAAGGAAAAAGGCCTTGGAAAGGTAGAAATGCCGCCAAAACCAGGGATCCATACAATGCCTGATGCATTTATTCATGCCATGCCGGCTTCAGTCCCCAGTGTTGGGGCAGCAGGGTGTAAATGGGTGAGTGGGTTCCCTGAGAATTATAAGAAAAATCTACCTTATATAAACGGGTTGCTCATTCTAAACGACCCTGAGACTGGAGTCCCCTTGTCTGTGATGGACTGCATCTGGATTACGGCCATGCGAACCGGTGCCGCCACTGCCGTGGCTGCAAAATACCTGGCAAATATGGATTCGAATGCAATAGGAATCCTCGGATGCGGAGTTCAGGGTAGGACAAATCTGGAAGCACTCAAGATCATCATGCCCGGGCTTAGGGAAGTGAAGGCTTATGATATTTCACAGGATGCAGCAAACGCGTATGCTGAAGAGATGCGGGCAAAAACAGGGCTGGATATAAAAATTGTCAAGACCCCTAAGGAGGCAGTTGAGAATTCGGATGTCATTGTGACTGCGGGCCCTATTCTCAAAGAGCCCAATCCTGCCATTGAATTTGATTGGTTAAAGCCAGGCGTTTTTGCTTCACCTGTCGACTTTGATTCTTACTTTAAGAAGTCTGTATTTGAAGGATGTGAAAAATTTGTTACTGATGACCGGGAACAATGCCTCTACTATAAATCCCTGGGATATTTTCAGCATGTATCTGAAATTTATGCCGATCTCGGGGAAATAGCTGCCGGCTCAAAGCCGGGCAGGGGAAATAGAGCTGAAATAATAATCTGTGCAAACCTCGGCCTTGCCATAGATGATATGGTAACTGCTATCAAGATTTATAAAAAGGCAGTAGATAACAATATTGGAACCTGGCTTGAACTATAATCTGCCTCTGAAATCTCCTGCTCCAGTTCGCCGCGGTGGATCAAAACCGGTCTTATGGAGAAGCCTTTTTTGGGCTTGATCTTTATATAGTCCCTGTCTGATTTTTTCACTGACAGGTTCTATATACTTTGGATAAAAACGAAGATAATTGCTATTCAACCTGGATTTGTACGATATGCCTATCTACTTTACTCCTAAAGAGCCGAGTTAGTGTATAATTCCATCGGGGGAGCGTTTTGCCGGGGAATTATACGGAACATAATTTGATTGAGTTTCAGAAGTCATTTCCTGACGATGACTCGTGTGCCAAGCATCTGGCCAGAAGGGCGAAGAGAAACCTGGGTTTGCTGAGGTACTGATCTGTTCGGCTTAGGTGTTCGGAGATGAGATTATCATAACCCTTTAAAATTTCGTCCAATATTTTGAGCATCAGAGGGTATTGGCGTTCCTTCAGCTTATAGATGATTTCATTAAGGCCCACTTTACCGGTTGCAAGATTGAATCGAAGTGTTATATGTATTTCTTGTTCCATCACGGTCTCTTTCTCTTGGTTTTCGTTGGCAAACTTTAACCATAGAAAGAGATCGTAATTTAATCAATCCTTTGTCCATCCTTAGCCCATGCGAACAGTTTTGAACGTTACCAAATAATTTCCTTAACCTCGCCTACAATAGGCTCTGCTGGCGAGTAACCCAGAGAACAGCCTCCTCGCCTATCATGCCCCCCGCTTGTATCTATCAAACCATTCTTTGCCTATAAGCGAAGATCCTTTTCCGGAAAATAAGCGTTCATCATTTCCATTTACGGCAAGGGGCTAAACAAATTCGTGAGTGATGTCAGAGAAATATGCGTAAGGTCAATTAAGGTCAATATGCAAAAATAATTCCAACCCAAATTTTGACAACCTGATAAAAAGTTCTTGACATTTATAATAAAAATATACATATAAAATACTATTGATTTACCAATAGTATGACATTTAGGATTATGTTGATAGACAGGTAAATAATTGATGTTGTTTATTATTATCAATTTTACATAAAAGATAATTACCATCGCGTTTAAAGAAATATGCCTGAAATTAAAGCAGTCCAGTTTAAGAGATGCCTATGATACTGATTATTTAAAAGCTCTTATTATCCACATTCTTTAAAGGTTTGCAGGATGGCATTTTTTCACGCAAAAAATAAAAAACAATCCTGGTATGGCGAATCAATCGGTATTTTAATCTTAGATGCCACATACCCATGCATCCCTGGCAACGTTGGGAATGCATCAACATTTCCGTTCCCTGTTCGGTATAAAGTAGTTAAAGAAGCGTCAATCGAACGTCTTATCAAACAAAAAGATATAACTTTATTAGAGCCTTTCATCGATGCTGCCATTGAACTGCAAGAAGAGGGGGTAAAGGCAATTACGGGTGCCTGTGGTTTTATGGCACTTTTCCAGCGAGAGGTTTCAGACGCTTTAGATGTGCCTGTTTTCCTCTCGAGTCTTCTTCAGATACCCTTTATTTATCAAATAAAAAAACAAAAAATCGGTATTATAACTGCTGATTCAAAGTCTTTGACCCCTGAACATTTCATCTCAGTTGGCGTGAACAAAGAGATACCCCTGCTAATAGGTGGAATGGAAGATCAGAAGGAATTTCGAGAAGCTATACTTGAAGAAAAGGGGACCCTTGATTCCGACCTTATAGAAGGCGAAGTGGTTGGTGTTGCAAAGAAATTAATAACAGAAAACCCTGACATTGGTGCACTTGTGTTGGAATGTAGTGACCTGCCGCCATACGCCCATGCAATTCAAAAAGAAGTCAGCCTCCCAATATTTGACTTTACCACAATGATTCAGTATGTCCACACAGCACTGGTAAGAAAGGAGTTTCAGGGCTTTATATGAGGAATGTCAGCTAAGCAAAAATAATAAAAAATAGAACTACTATAAATGAAAGGCAAAAAGATAAGGTTTATGAACGTCTTGTGGCTTGAGCTGGCCGAATTCGTCCCCTCTTTCGACATACTTCAATTGATCCGGGGCTGGGCCGGGCTTTACCCAGTCAACCAGTTGGATGGCAACGCCCTACTTGGCGAATGGCTGGAACTCAAAGGCTTTTACCTGGCCAACGGATTTTCAAGAGAGCGGTTGCAGCAGGCTCCGGCTGTGGGATGCTATATCGGTGAACTCATTCTGGGCAAGCCGCACATTCTGAATCTTTCTATCTTTGACCCCGTCCGGGTCCTGGATAAGAAACCGCTGAGTCAGAGCGGATTGGTCTGATTGCAGAGTTTGTCTCAACGAAATCCAAAAAAGGAGGTGGTGCTGTGTCAAAGAGATCAGTGTCGGAGGACCGGTATCTTTATCAAGAGCAAACTTTTTAGCAAGGAGGAAGAAATGAAAAAAGGATGGATGTTGATTCGGGTTATGATAGTGTTACTGATAACCGGGGTGGTGGTAGTTGGTTTTACCCAGCCCGTACAATCTGAAACTCCTAAGGTGCAAAAATGGCAGCCGTCATCCTGGTTGCCGTCAGGGATAACCTGGGACACCATAGGTTATATATCTGAGTATGTTAAGAGGATGTCCAACGGGCGCCTAGTTATGACGCCAAGCGCTCCCGGGGCGATAGTTCCGGTTGCGGAGCAGCTAAATGCCGTATCTATGGGTGTGATGAAAGCGACGTTTATATGGCCCGGATATTTCCCGGGGGAACTCCCTGTCGGTTTCATGCATGGGGACTGTTTTGCCGCTCCAAGGACGACTGCAGAGTTGCGCTACCTCTATGAGTCCTACGAGGATGGAAAAATTATGAAGCTATTGAGAGAGGAATATGCCAAACATGGTGTGCACCTCGTGGGGAATCTCTACTGGACGTTAGATAACCTAATGATATCAAAAGTTCCAATACGTGGTATAGAGGACATCAAAGGAAAAAAGTTCAGGTCTTCTGAATTAATAGCTCTGCAGTTGGCTCACCACGGAGCAGGGACAATATGGACCCCAGGCGGCGAAATTTATACGATGCTCGCCACCGGTGGTGTGGACGCCATAACCTTTTCGCACGCAGCCGACATGGTGGCAATGGGATTCCATGAGGTCACCAAATACTGGATAAAATTTCCAACAGCGGTAGGACCGGCGGCCGATGCCCTTATTGTGAACATGGATGTATGGAAAGCGCTTCCTGATGACCTCAAAGCTATAGTAGAAGCAGCCGTTGAGGTTGGAAGCGGGAGAAACGCCTTCGAGGCCGAACTGGCAATCGCTGAGGCATGGAAGTTCGTGGAGAAGCATGGAATAGAAGTAATAGAGTGGTCAAAGGAAGATGCCAGAAAATTGGCTGCGACGGCTAAGATTGTTGTACCAAAAAAGTATACAGACAACCCTGCTTTTGCTGAGATTTTCAAGATAGTAGGACGGTGGGCAGCTGAGAAGGGGTACTGGTAATAGTGGTGATCCAGTCCGGTGACCTCCCCGCGGAAGCGGGGAGGTCTTCATAGAGGTTGATTTTAATTGCTGACAAAGAGGGGGTAAAGGATGAGACGTGTCTTGGGCGGAGTAGATATTGTCAGCGAGTGGAGCGGAAAGCTGGTGAGTATTTTGATCTTTTTTATGACTGGCGTACTGTTTTTAGAAGTAACGCTGAGATATGTGTTTAACGCCCCTACCATCTGGGCTCACGAGTTAACTCTTCAGCTGTTCGGTGCCTACTCGGTGCTCGCCGGGGCTTATGTACTTCTTCACCATCAGCATGTCAACATAGACATTATTTATGAC
>JAUWMY010000133.1 GCA_030612945.1 Desulfobacteraceae bacterium | reverse complement strand
GGGGACCCCAGAAAACTGCTTGCAGAGTCACGGGATCCAAAGGTTCACAAATTTCTTACTCGGGGAGAGGAAGGCGCAAGGGAGTAGATAAATCATGAGCAAAAAGGCAAGCAAGACTGCTATTGGTGGCTTTGTCCTGGGGGCGCTGGCCCTGATTGTGGTCGGTGTTTTGATCTTCGGAAGCGGCAAATTCCTGACCAAAACGGAGACCTATGTGATGTATTTCGAAGGTTCCGTAAGAGGCCTGAATGTAGGCGCCCCTCTTGTTTTCCGGGGAGTTAAAATAGGATCGGTAACCAATATCCAACTGGTTGCCAATACCGACGATTTATCCTTTACAATTCCGGTGTTCGCCGAGACAGAGCGCAGACATTTTACGTTGACAGGCAACGAAACTTTAGATCTAAGCCCGGAACAACAATTGGTATTGTTGGTGGCACGTGGCATGAGAGCCCAGCTAATAAAGCAGAGTATGGTTACGGGCCAGTTAATAGTGGAACTGGATTTCCACCCCGACAAACCTGCAAAACTGGTCGCCGGCGATTCTGAGTATATGGAGATCCCGACGATCACGTCCGGCATGGATGATTTGGTCAAGCAGATCGAGAAAGCTCCAATCCAGGATATCTTAAATAAAGTACTTTCTGCTGTTGATGGAATTGAAAAGGCTATTAATTCTAAGGAAGTGAAGGAAAGTCTGAGATCCCTGGAACAGACTGTAAAAAACCTTAACAAGCTTGTGCTGAATATCGATAGCAGGATTGAGCCGCTGGTATCTACTGTTGAAGAGACCGTGAAGGACTATGGCAAGCTTGCCCGGAATGTGGACAGGCAGGTTAAACCGGTTTTATCAGGGATTGGGGAGACCGAAAGGCACGCTTATAAACTGGTGAAAAATGTGGATGCTCAAGTTACCAGGCTGGGATCCAGGATCGACGAGGCTGCCAAATTGGCTAATGCCGCATTAGTGGAAGCCACGAAGACTCTTAACACGATAGAGGGCCTCACCAGTGAAAATTCACAAATGATGTATCAAATTACTACCACTCTTAAAGAGCTGTCGGCCGCTGCCCGGTCCATCCGTGTTTGGGCCGATTATCTCGAACGTCATCCGGAAGCCCTGGTGCGCGGCAAGGGTGGATCGTAAAGGAGATGAAATGATGCGCCTTTTAATTTCTCGACTTTCAATGCTGACAATCGTCGCTTTGCTCATGCATCTCGCAGGATGCGCCAGCTCTGCGCCCACAAGGTTTTACGTCTTGAGTCCCCTGGCCAGCTCAAAGGCAGAGTCACAGGTCTTAAAAGATGACGGCTGTATTGCGCTCGGTGTCGGCCCTGTCGAGCTCCCGGCGTACCTTGATCGGCCGCAGATCGTGACCCGCGTAAGCGAAAATGAACTGAACCTTGCCGAGTTCGACAAATGGGCAGAGCCTCTGAAGGACAATTTTTCCCGCGTTCTGGTGGAAAACCTCTCCACCCTGCTCTGTGCAGATGCGATTTCCATATTTCCCTGGAAGGGGCCCACACCTATCGATTATCGGATCGAGGTTACGGTTATCCGCATGGATGGCAATGTCGGCGGGAATGCCTCGCTGGTCGCTCGCTGGGCCATCTTCAGAGAGAATGACAGAAAAATGCTGCTGACGAGGCAATCGAGCTTCAGCAGGCTTCTGAGTTCAGAGGGCTATAAGGCGCTGGTCTCAGCCCAGAGCCGGGCGATCGCTGACCTCAGCCGTGAAATTGCTGAGGCAATCAAGAAATACGCCTTTAGTGTGGATAAATAGTGCCCGACCGAAAACTGCAGCAGCAGAATTTGGCCCCAGATCAACTCAGCTTTCTTCAAAGCATCCGGTATTCCATATTTCCTGGTTCGTTTAATACAAAAACTGATCGGGAGAAATATCGAGGTTTCTTCCGTACCCTGATCTTGCACTTCCGGCCACGCACCGTTCCGGAACGAACCCTCAGGTTCACCCTGACGTGGGGTCTCGGCGGAATGGCAGTCATGCTGGTGCTGATGTTATTCGGCACCGGTGTGCTTTTGAAATTTGTTTACCAGCCATTACCCGACAGGGCCTATGCGTCCGTCCTCCATCT
Organism: Desulfobacteraceae bacterium; assembly: GCA_030612945.1. Taxonomy (GTDB): domain Bacteria; phylum Desulfobacterota; class DSM-4660; order Desulfatiglandales; family Desulfatiglandaceae; genus 4484-190-2. The sequence goes on along the minus strand of JAUWMY010000133.1, from coordinate 4,719 downwards.
TCAAAATGATGTCTTTTTTGGTCAACTTATCCGAAATGTCCATCATTGGAGCGGAAACATTCTTCTGGTCATTGTTTTTCTCCATTTCCTGAGGGCATTTTTCTCCGGCGCTTTTCACCCGCCGCGCCAGTTCAACTGGATCATAGGTTTGTGTTTGTTTTTGGCAGTCCTTATTTCAAATTTCACAGGGTACCTGTTGCCCTGGGATCAACTGGCATTCTGGGCCATCACCATCAGCATGGGTATACTCGAATATATGCCATGGGTTGGCGAGTGGCTGAAAAAATTGATCCAGGGCGGCAGCGAGATGGGACCGGCAACACTGACCAATTTTTTTGCGATTCATACGGCAGTCATTCCGGCCCTTCTCCTTATTCTCATGCCATTTCATTTTTGGCGTGTTCGCAAGGCCGGCGGAGTGGTTGTTCCGCGATCCCCCGGCGAGAACCATGAAATAAAAAGCAAAACGGTGCCGGCCATTCCGAACCTGATCCTGCGGGAACTGGTTGTTGCTTTGAGTTTGATTGCATTCATTCTGGTTTTTTCTGTTTTTTTTAATGCGCCACTTGGAGATAAAGCAAATCCGGGCCTGAGCCCTAACCCCACCAAAGCGCCCTGGTACTTTATGGGTATTCAGGAGATGTTGCTACATTTCCATCCGCTGTTTGCGGCTTTTGTTTTGCCTGTTTTCATTGCCGGGTCATTGTTTTTTTTGCCCTATATGAAATATGACATGAATCCATCCGGGGTGTGGTTTGTTTCTCAAAAGGGGCGCAGGATGGCGATGTTTTCTGCCATTTCCGCTGCTATCGCAACGCCCATCGGGATTATCGCAGACGAGTTTTTCGTTGATTTTACTGCCTGGCTGCCGGGCCTCCCGGCCGTAATAAGCAATGGTCTGCTGCCGGTTACTGTTTTGGCAGTGGTAGTTGCAGGCTTTTATCTGCTGCTGAAGAAAAAATATGCGGCCACAAATAACGAGGCCATTCAGGCGATATTTGTTTTCCTGCTGGTAGCGTTCATTATTCTGACTATCACCGGTGTCTGGTTCAGGGGGCAAGGGATGGCGTTGTATATCTAATAGTTTATTAATCCCAGCGCTGTTATGCTTGTTAAATAGTGATTTATGATGCCCTATGGAATAAAGTTCAAATGACAAAATCCAAATGTCAAATCAAATCCAAAACCCCAATGTCAAACCCGTGCTGTTTTCATCAGTTAGCCTTGAACCGTGAACCATGGAACTATGAACCTGAGTTACATTTATCTTTTTCGCAACATATCAATAAGTCCGGGCATTCGGGCTGCTTCCCCCTTTTGGAAAGGGGGATTGAGGCCTGCCCTCCCCGTCCCGAGGCCGGGCCGGGATCGGGAGGCGCGCCTTGTTAGCGATATGTAGAAATCTAATGAGTCAGTTATGTTCGATCAGCCGCTCTAGCAACCTATCAAGACCAGGTCTGGGCCAGGGGGGATTTTTCTAATACAGCCTGACCTTATTGAGAATTTACTCTTTTCCTCATTGTGCATCTCCATTAGTGTGGGCTGCGTTTAAATTAATTGGTGGACATATATCTTTTAGCATTTGTCATTTGACATTCATTTGAAATTTAGGCTTTGACCTTTGTCATTCGAATTCATTTTATTTACATATTTTGACCCTTTTAGGGTCACCATTCAAGTCACCCCTTTTAGGGGTGGTAGTTGATTATGTCCAAGCAAGATAAAGCAAAAACCACTGAAGTTGAACCATCCAGAAGATCGTTCCTGACAAAACTCTGGATCGGCCTCGGCTTTGTTGCCCTGATTGAAATCGCCGGGATAGTGATCGCTTTCCTCAGACCACGCAGGCCCAGGTTGAGTGAAACAAATTCGGAGGCCATCATCACGGCCGGGCCCGTGGACAGTTTTACTCCAGGCTCGGTCACGGCCTTCATAAGAGGCCGCTTTTACCTCTCCCGGTTAGAAGAAGGAGGGTTTCTGGCGTTGTCACGTAAGTGTACCCATCTCGGGTGCACGGTTCCCTGGATTGAAAAAGACAAGAAGTTTGAATGCCCCTGTCATGCGTCGGCCTTTGATATTACCGGGGATGTCATCAATCCCCCTGCGCCTCGGGCTCTGGATATATATCAGGTTTTTATTGAGAACAATATCGTTAAGGTGAATACCGGAAAACTGATCAAGCGCAGCGAGTTTCGCGCAGAACAAGTTGTATATCCGGAAAAGAAAGTTTGACAGGATAACCCCGCGTTCCGCGGGGCCCCGCCAGCGGGATCTACGCTCCGCTTCGACAGGCATGGATGAACATGATTTAAAAAATGCATGAGATTATGGGTTGAAAATTAGTGGGATTTTAGGGGGTTTGGATTATTAAACGTAACTAAATAAGAGCAACAGTTCGGGCATTCCGACTGCTTCCCCCTTTTGCAAAGGGGGATTGAGGGGGATTTTTCTGATATAGCCCGGACTTTTTGAGAACTTACTATTAAACTACCTCTGCGTTTTGAGGACTTGGCCCAGGATCGCTTTTTCCTGGAAGCCCGAAGTTGGGTCTAATAGTCTTGCTTCACGGATTTCCTTCTTGAAAAAAGCCTCCATACCTTCCTGCGGTCGGTAGATAGTATGCCTTACGTCAGCGCCTCGTTGCTCCCCTCAAAGACGGTCCTCCCTGTATTCCGCTAACTTCTCCTTAAATTCAGAGGACGCCACAATCTTAAAAAGCTCCTCATTCTCAAATTCCAGATAATTCCTTAAATCATCCATAGGATAATTGAGGAGTCTCTTCACTCCAGTCAAAGAGCGGGCGGGTTTTTGTGTAAAGTACTGTGCTACCTTTAATGCGGTTTCTTCAATTTTGTCTAACGGGACGACCTTGTCCACCATACCAAGTCTCATGGCCTCCTGTGCAGTAATATCTTTGCTGGACAGAAGTATCCCTGCTGCCTTGCTCATACCCAACATCTTGGAGAGAAAGAAGGTGCAGCCTCCTTTTGGCACTAACCCCAGCTTGAGATGAAGCTTTTGAAAAACAGTGTTGTCTGTGACTATCCTGTAATCGCAGGCAAGGCTCACATTCAAAAACAGCGATATAACCCTTCTGCTGTCTGCATGGATAACGATCTTATTCAAGTCGAGAATTTTCAAAATGAACTGATCAATGGTATTGTACATTCTCTGGAGCGCGCTTTGATCAAATCCCAACTCCAATACTTGACGGTAGAATTGAACATATTCTCTAAGTCCCGTCTCCTGTGGAGAGCCCATAATCACCACAACCTTGATCGAATCGCTTTCTGAAACGCGGGAGAGATAATTTAGCACCGTTGCCTTGGCACCCAATTCAGTTGTACGATAGAGCAGGTTTTCTTTGAAACGGAATATGATGATATCTTCAAACCTTTTTGAGGAAAAGACCTCGTAGTCCCGATCAAGGCTTTGCTCTTTTTCCATCTTGTGTCTACTCCTACTTACTTATCTAAATTACCTTCTCCTAGGGCCAGCTAGAGACCTTGAAGGCTCTCTTATCAATCCTGAAAAAATCCTCGTCCCTCATCAAAATGAAAGTTATTTTTAAGAATGCTCAGGTTCAAGCGCATTTATCCACGGCCAGGCAGAATGCCTTTAATCCCACGCCCACCATTCTTTCCTGTAGCGCTCTAATTTTTTCCATCAGCAGAATCGCCTTTTTCTCTTCAGCCATTACGATCATGGCGGAATTCTTGGCCGGCCTTCCAAGCCTCCTGCTATGATCCGCCTTGGTGTGGCATGATTTATTCAGTCCCTCCGCCCAATACCGCGTAAAGACTCACCTGGTTGGCAAGTCTGACCAAGTGGAGTGCGATAAGCACCCGCTGCGCCGCATAGAGGGATTGCTGCGAATCAAGGCCACCCAGGTAGCTGTCGATCCCGTGTGTATAGCGTTTATTTGAGAGGCGATATGTTTCTTTAACCGCATTGACCAGAGATTGTTGCGCCGCTACCTGCTGGTCTATTGTGCCCCGTACGGCAAGGGCATCGGCCACTTCCCTGAAGGCCGTCTGGATTGCCTTCTCATACTGGGTCAGGATGATTTCCCGATCAGCTTTGGTGACCCGCAGTGCGGCCCAGGTGCGGGCGTCAAAAATCGGCAGAATTATCTGCGGCGCAAAGTTCCAGGTGCCCGAGCCGGAGTTAAACAGACCTGACAGCTCGCCGCTTGCGGTTCCCACCGCGGTCGTCAGTGAAATGCGGGGGAAGAAGGCGGCCCGGGCCGCGCCGATAAAGGCGTAGGCCCCCTTGAGCCGATGTTCCGCCGCCACAATATCAGGCCGGTTCAAAAGCGCCTCGGAGGACAGGCCCGGAAAAATCTCTTTGAGAGGGGTAACGCTTCTCAGGTCCGCCGGCAGGAGATCTTCCGGCACCGGAGAGCCGGCCAGAAGGTTCAGGGCGTTTTGATCCTGCGCCGCCAGTTGCGTAAAGCGGGGGACATCTCTCCGGGCTCTATCCACCTGGGTTTGCACTCGACGCAGATCCAGTTCGCTCGCGATTCCAAGTTCATAACGCCTCAGAATTAAACTGTAGGCGGCCTGCTGGGTTTCAAGGGTGGACCGGGCCAGTTTTAGGTTTTCCCGATCCGTGGCAAGGGTCAGGTACACCCTGGCAACCTCGGCCACCAGCAGAATCTGCGCGCTGCGACGGGCCGGCTCCGTGGCCAGGTATTCCTCCAGAGCCCGATCCTTCAGG
>JAUWMY010000342.1 GCA_030612945.1 Desulfobacteraceae bacterium | reverse complement strand
AGGGACCCCATACAGGCAAACCTTCGAGGTGCTGCACTCCTGGGTGCTGTTTCTTTGGGATACCTCAGCTTCAATCATATCCCTGGACTTACCGAAATAGCCAACACCTATAAACCAAATCCGGAAAACCGCAAGATCTATGACGAATTGTTTAAGGCATTTCTCTCTATCTACAAGAACAATAAAAGAACCTATAAGAAATTGAATAGGATTTAAGACTTATACATTTCACCCATCTGAGGGTGGCAGGAAAATCCGAAATTCGAATATCGAAACTCTAAACAAATACAAATGACCAAAATTTCAATTACCAAAACGAGAAATGATCTTACCATGAGGTTTTTGTTTAGAATTTTGAAAATTCGGATTTCGAGATTGTTTCGTATTTCGTATTTCGATATTCGTATTTTTTTAGGTTGTTCCTGTGATTTGATAACATGATAAATTGCCAAAATCAGGGACAGAAGTAATGACACACGGCACTAGGGGCTCCAAGCGATTTAGGAGGCATAGATGGATATAAAGAAAATCTTAGAACGCGGCATTGGCCGAATGAATCCCCGCATTGCTTCCTGGGTGTTCAAAACTATTAAGACCTTACCCCCTGTCAAAAAAAAGATACAAAAAGAATATGACGCCATCATGAAGGATCTGGAGGGTGTGATAAAGCCTTACAACGAACGTTCAATTTCCTTTTCACATCTACCTGAGACCGGCCGTGACAAGGATGAAATAATAAAGGACATGGAAACCATTGGGTCTGTGGAGGAGTCAAAATGGAAAGACGGGTATGCTTCGGGTGCTGTGTATCACGGCGATGATGAACACATACAATTCCTAAACAGGGTATATGCCATCAATTCACAGAGTAATCCCCTTCATTCTGATTTGTGGCCGAGCTGTGCCAAGTACGAGTCCGAAGTGGTTTCCATGACCGCGAACATGCTGGGTGCAGATAGAGTGAGTAAAAGTCCGGATACCGATGAAGAGATATGCGGAGTTGTTTCTTCGGGGGGAACGGAAAGTATTTTGCTGGCCATGAAGACCTATCGTGACTGGGCGCGGGAGATAAAAGGGATCACCAAACCGGAAATGATCATCCCCATCACAGCCCATGCCGCCTTTGAAAAGGCCGGGCAGTTTTTTAACATAAAGATCGTTCGGATCCCTGTTGATAGTGATTATAAAGCAGATGTGTCTGCCGCCAGAAAAGCCATGACAAAAAACACAATAGTAATAGTAGGATCGGCACCCTCGTTTCCACATGGCATCATTGACCCAATCGATGAATTGTCAGAGATGGCGAGAGAAAGAGGTGTCGGATTTCACACGGATGCGTGTCTGGGCGGGTTTATTCTCCCGTGGGCTAAAGAGCAGGGGTATGATATTCCTCCTTTCGATTTCAGGCTCCCCGGCGTGACGTCAATCTCCGCAGATACCCATAAATACGGATATGCGGCAAAAGGAACGTCTGTCATTCTGTATCGGGGGCTGGAACTGCGTCATTATCAATATTACAAGGCAACAGATTGGCCTGGGGGACTCTATTTCTCCCCTACATTTGCCGGAAGTCGACCGGGTGCCCTGAGCGCTGCCTGCTGGGCGGCCATGCTGGCCATGGGAAAAGATGGATACATGAAAGCCGTCGGGGAAATACTGAAAACCGCATCTTTTGTAAAAAAGGGGATCAAAGAGATACCGGATCTCTACATACTGGGCGATCCTCTCTGGGTCATAGCGTTCGGCTCTGAGACCCTGGATATTTACAAGATCATGGATTACATGACCGGGAGGAAATGGAGCTTAAACGGCCTCCATAGGCCCCCCTGTGTTCATATCTGTTTGACCCTGAGACACACCCACTCGGGAGTAGCAGAAAAGTTTTTAAAAGACCTGAAATCGGCCGTGACCTATGTGAGGGAAAACCCTGATGTAAAAGGTGGTATGGCTCCCGTGTACGGCATGGCTGCCACCATACCTGACAGGGGCGTTGTGGGAGACCTGCTTGATAGGTATATGGATTTGTTGTACAAAGTTTGATCGCTTAACATCGCTGTTTTCGCATTGACTGACCCCTCTTCCCCTACTATATTTGCCCCATGCCGAATTATCCTCTCAACATAGAAGACCTCCTGGGACCGGACCGCCTGCTGGCCCAATCTCTGGTTGTCTTTGAGTTCAGGAAATCTCAGATGCAGATGGCCCTTCTTATCCAGGAGGCCCTTCAAAAAAAGGCCCCCGCCATCGTGGAAGCAGGCACTGGCACCGGAAAGACCTTCGGGTATCTTGTGCCACTTATATTGAGCGGTAAAAAGGCAGTGGTTTCTACGGGAACCAAGAATCTCCAGGAACAGATCTTTCTTAAGGACATTCCCCTTCTGCAGAAGGCCACCAACCTGGATATTGATGCCATGATAATGAAGGGGAGAAAGAACTACCTGTGTCTTCACAGGTATAATCAATTCTTTTCACAATCTTCTTTTTTGAAAACAGGTATGGGAAAGCTGAGGCAAAGGATAGAGGCATGGCTCAAAAAGACAAAATTTGCTGATCGCTCGGAGCTTTCATGGATGGCAGACGATGACGCACTCTGGGATGCGCTTTCATCAACATCACATCAGTGTCTCGGCTCGGAGTGTATGCATTTGGATGAATGCTTCTTGGGACGGCTCCGCAGTAGAGCCGCCAAAGCGAAAATTATTATTGTAAACCATTACCTGTTTTTTGCCGATCTGAAAGTCAAAAAAAGCGGGTTTGGTGAGGTAATTCCCCGGTTCCAGGTTGCCGTGTTTGACGAGGCCCATGCTGTTGAGGAAATTGCAACCGCATACCTGGGAGAGGCCCTGAGTACCAACCAACTAACGGAGTTGGTCAGTGATCTGGAAAAAGAAACAAAGGACCTGTCAGGTATAGACAAAGGGAAACTGAAACAACACTTGAATATCATAAAGACCGGTTCGGAATACCTAAGGGCGTTCTTTAATGATTATGGGGACAAAGGCCGGCTTGACCATGAGGCCGTCTCGGTCATACGGAAGGGGCCGGCAAGGGAAATCCGCCGCGGGCTCAAATATTTACGGGAAAAAGCAAATTTCAAGGGCATAGACCATCCTGTGCTCCAGTCAATGGTGACTCGGGCCACAGAAATGGACGAACTGCTGGATGAAATCCTCAAAAAAAGAAATACCAATTGGTTAAACTGGTATGAAAAGCGAAAAAGGAGCATGGTGCTTCACGCATCCCCACTTGATATATCAGATCGGATGAATGACCTCCTGTATGAAAAGGTGCAAACGGTGGTATTCACTTCCGCCACTCTTTCCACGAACAAAACCTTTGACTATATCCGCACGCGCCTGGGCCTCCCGGCTGAGAGTTTGGAGGGGAACTACCCTTCACACTTTGACTTCAATAACCAGACCCTGATGTATATTCCGAAAGATCTACCCAGCCCGAATACGCCCGATTTCGCCCCAGAGGCTGCAAAACGAATTGCTGATATTCTTGAACGAACAAATGGCCGTGCCTTAGTTCTCTTTACCAGTTATCACAACCTGAACCTTGTGTTTCAGATCCTGGAGGGGAACATTCCATATACCCTTCAAAAACAGGGGGATGCACCGCGCTCGGTCCTGTTAGATGAATTCAAGCAGGATATCAACTCGGTACTTCTGGCCACGGCCTCTTTTTGGCAGGGCGTTGACGTGCCAGGAGAATCCCTGAGCTGTCTGATCATAGATAAACTACCTTTTGATTCACCTGGTGAGCCATTGGTGTCAGCCAGGATCGATTCAATACGTGCCCAGGGCGGGAACCCCTTTATGGAGTACCAGGTGCCTTCGGCCATTATATCACTCAAGCAGGGCATTGGACGTTTGATCAGAAATAATTCCGATAGGGGAA
>JAUWMY010000467.1 GCA_030612945.1 Desulfobacteraceae bacterium | reverse complement strand
GGATAAAAAAGGGACATCCCCGGATCGATTTAATATCGGTTCGGGGATTTTTTTTGCAATCTGTCAGATCAAGGAAGCCGGTCAGAAGCCGGCGCTGCCCCGCAACTGTGGGCGGAACGAAACCCACTTAAATGCCACTGGCTCTTTGAGTGAAGGGAGCTGGGAAGGCGTGGTGGATAGGCGTTGCCGCGAGCCAGGAGACTTATCTGACGGATAAAACAATAATTCTAACCGAGGGGAAAGGAGAAATTAAAAATGAAGAAGTTGTTAAGTTGTGCGACAGTATTATTAGTATTTATGTTTTTTGCCTTACCTGCGCCGATTTTTGCGCAGGAAGAGGGGGATGTAGTAACAATGGAAGAGGTGGTGGTTACCGCAACCAAAACCAAAGAGAAACGAAAAGATATCCCAAACGCCGTTATCATTATGGATGAAATAGACATTCAGGAGTCTCCGGCAAATAGCCTAGGGGAACTTCTGGCCAACGAGCTGGGTATAGATTGGAGAACATATGGAAATTATGGAGGCGCTGCTCAGGAAATTCATATTCGAGGCATGGGTGGTGATGCAACACAGGTATTTGTTAATGGTGTGAGTGTCAATTCTCCATCTCTGGGCATTGCGGATGTGGCGAAAATTCCTCTTAATAGTATTGAACGTATAGAGGTAGTTAAAGGTTCGGGTTCCCTCCTCTATGGTTCAGGTGCTATGGGAGGAACCGTTAACATTATAACAAAAAGGCCGAAACGCGACAAAATGGATCTGAAAGCGAGTGCTGGCTACGGTTCTCAAGATACCTACCAGTTGTCTGCCGAGCAGGGGATGTTTCTTTTCGGTGATTTCGGATATTATTTGACGGCTGGCCGACGGGAAACCGATGGATTTCGAGATAACAGTGATTTCACTCACAACGATGTTTCCCTCAAACTGGTCTACGACAAAGGTGATATTCTGGATATAAGCCTCTACGGCGATTACCTTGATCGTGAATACGGCAGGCCCGGTGTCGAGCCGCCTCCGGGAACACAGGATTATTACATTGGAGGAGTGAAATTTTACAGTAGTGATGCAGCGAGCGTACTTGACAATGGCAGTGATGATGACGCTCATGTGGTATTACAGCTCAAGAGTAATCCATCAGAATGGTTGAGTCTTAACTTCAGGGGTGATTATACGTACATGGAAAATTATAATCACAATCGTTATCACTCTTCAGGTACAGGAGGAAAGACATGGACAACCAATGAAGTGACCGGAATAGAAGGCAACATAGAGATCAAACCCTTTGAAGGTGCGAATTTCTTACTGGGCGCAGAATACAAGGATTACGACTGGAAAAATGAGAATGTGGATCTGGACACAAATGGCGCTGAAGTTGCCGGGACAAGATCAAAAACCAAGGCCGACCTGCATACCAAAGGGGTCTTTGCAGAGATTCAGTACAGGCCTTGCAAGTACTTTAAGGCACTGGCCGGCATAAGACATGAAGACCATTCTACATTCGGGTATGAAGATCTTCCCCGTTTCGGGCTGATTATTAACCCACTTAAAAGCACAGTCCTGAAATTTAGTCGAGGAAAGCACTTTAAGGCGCCGACACCTAACGATCTTTTCTGGCCATATGAAGACTGGGGTTGGGGAATGGGTACTGAAGGAAATCCAAATTTAAAGCCCGAAACAGGATGGCATACAGACGCAACCGCCGAACAAACTTTTTTTGATGAAAAAGTATTTATCACACTTTCGTGTTTCAAATGGAATATTGACGATAAAATTAGCTGGGTTCCTGACAGCAATTTTTTTTATAGACCGCAGAACCTCGATACCTATGAAGCTGATGGCTGGGAACTTGGAACAAAAATCGGACCGTTTTATAATCTGATTTTAGCTCTTAGCTACACAAACACCGACGCAGAAGAAACCAAAAAAGGTGGTGCCAGACGTCAGGCACGGTATATTCCTGATGACCAGTTCAAAGGGTCTTTAACCTATTGGACTGAACTCGGTCTTAATGCAACTGCCACGGTTCGTTATCTGGGTAAACGACCCGGAATCTATGATAATGATACCGATATCAATCCTTCCCGGACTCTGGCATCATATTGGACAACGGACATTAAAATCGGGCAGCGTCTATATAACCACTGGATACTTACCCTTACAGGCAACAACCTGTTTGACAAGGGATACGAAACCTATGTACAAACTTTCTATGATTATACCAGCACAGCCACACTATGCCCTTATCCAGGGGCTGGAAGATCCGTTTTTTTCAGTGTGGGTTATGAGTTTTGATTATGGAAGACATTTTTCAAGAATTGAAGAAAGAACTTGCTGGTGCGGCTTATGAGGAGAAGATAAGATGAAAGGATATATCCAGGTTTATACAGGCAACGGCAAGGGAAAGACGACAGCGGCGCTGGGGCTTGCCCTGCGCGCCGCCGGAGCTGGCCTCAAAGTATATATCGCCCAGTTTGTCAAGGGAATGAAGTACAGCGAACTCAAAGCCCTGGACAAGCTGTCAGAATCTATTACAATAAAACAATACGGCAGGGACTGCTTTATTTTTAGAGAACCGGAGAAGGAAGATATTCAAGCCGCTCAAGAAGGTCTCAGGGAAGTCAGGGAGATCATGTGCTCTGGAAAGTATCAAATGATCATCCTTGATGAAGCCAACATTGCCACTTATTATAATCTCTTTTCCGTGGATGAGTTGCTGGATTTTATGCGGGCAAGGCCGGAAGAGGTCGAACTAATTATTACAGGCAGAAAGGCAGATCCGCGGGTTATCGAAGAGGCTGACCTTGTAACAGAGATGAAGGAGATCAAGCACTACTATCAGAAGGGTGTGCAGGCAAGGGATGGAATTGAAAAGTAATATATGTATAAGAATGAAAATTTTTTGTCGCGTAAACAAAAAGAGAGAAGTAAATGGAAATTAAAACAAGTATAACAGGATTTCCCAGAATTGGGGAGCAAAGAGAGCTT
>JAUWMY010000316.1 GCA_030612945.1 Desulfobacteraceae bacterium | reverse complement strand
GCCTTCAGTTGGACTTGAAACCATCAAGGTAATGTCTCAGGTTAAGGCATCGGCCCTGGCTGTGGAGGCAGGTAAAACATTATTGTTTGACAGATCAGAAATGGTAGAATATGCGGACAGGGCAGGGATTGCCATCATTGCCCGTTAGGTTTTAAACCATTAGGGATCAATAAGAAAATGAGCCAGGAAAAATTACGGGTTGGTGTTATAGGCGTTGGGCATCTGGGGGAGTATCATGTCCAGAAGTATAAGGCGATCCCAACTGCTGAACTGGTTGGCGTAGTGGATACTGACCTGGAACGGGCAAACGAGATAGCGCGACGATACGGCACAAGGGTTTTCAGGGAGCGAAGTGACCTTTTAGACATGGTTGATGGCGTTAGCCTTGTGGTACCTACAGAGATGCATTTTGATGTGGCCAAAGATATCCTGGCAAAAGGGGTGCATCTTCTAATAGAGAAACCGATAACTTATAAAGCCGAGCCCGCCGATACGTTAATACGTATGGCCCGGGAAAAGGATTTGGCCCTGCAGGTGGGGCTTATTGAGCGCTTTAATCCGGCCGTTGTCAAAATGGAGTCTATATTGAATCAACCCGTCTTTATTGAGTCTCACCGGATGAATCAGTTTACCACAAGGGGAATAGATGTAGATGTGGTCCTTGACCTTATGATTCATGATCTGGATATCATACTCCATGTGGTTCCATCGGAGATTAAAGAGGTCCATGCTGTGGGAATGTCCGTTATCACCGGAAAAACAGACGTCGCTAACGTGAGAATCATCTTTGAAAACGGGATGGTTGCAAACTTGACCGCAAGCAGGGTGTCCAATAAAACGCTGAGAAAGATCCGTGTGTTCCAGCCTGATGCCTATATCTCGGTGAATTGCGCAAAAAGGGAAATCAGTGTAATACGCCTGGATAGTGAGCTCAGGGGGTCGGATGACTACCCTCAACTTACTTCTGAAAAAATTAAGTATCCTGATAGCGATCCTCTGGCTGATGAAATCTCTTCTTTTGTAAACGTTGTTATGAATGGGTCCTCACCTGTTGTGACAGGACAAGATGGGCGAAGGGCCCTTGAAGTTGCCCTTGGCATTATTGACCAGATTAAGAGAGGCTGTAATAATTTTAAGGCCATCTGCTGATTCCAGGAATTACAGGTTTGCGGTCATTGTGGCCGGTGAGGCCTCGGCCGATCTGCACGGCTCTCACCTCGTAAAGGCCATGAAGGGTATGGACCCCCACATGGTTTTCTGGGGCATTGGTGGGCAGAGAATGGAACGGGCCGGGGTCAGGATCCTCATCCCTTCCTCTGATATGGCTGTAGTGGGATTGACCGAAGTCTTCTTTCGTCTGCGCACAATTGCTAAAGCCCGCGGTAAACTCAAATCAATATTGAAAAACAACCGCCCCGATCTTCTGATCCTAATCGATTATCCCGACTTCAACATCCATATGGCAGGTATTGCAAAGCGTTTTAATGTCCCTGTTCTATATTATATCAGTCCACAGGTGTGGGCATGGCGAAGAGGGCGAGTAAGAAAAATTTCACGCCGTGTTGATCGGATGGCCGTGATATTGCCTTTTGAGGATGAGTTTTACAGAAAGAGGGGAATGAAGGTGGACTTTGTGGGCCATCCACTGTTGGATGCCCTTCCTGTGCAAGTTGATAAAGAAAAGGTTAAGGAGAAATTGGGATTGAATCAGGGTTATCCTGTGGTGGGGTTACTGCCGGGCAGCCGGAAGGAGGAGATCAAGAATTTGCTTCCGGTAATGATTCGTGCTGCAGAAATCCTGGAGCGGCGCTATCATAGCGCCCGGTTCTTTCTACCCCTGGCACCTACCATCAAACGTGAATTTGCTCAGTCCATTCTACAGGATACGTCGGTGGAAATCAAAATATCCCAGGTGGATATTTACGAGATCCTGAGCATGTGCGATATAGCTCTGGTGGCATCCGGTACTGCTACCCTTGAAACGGCTATGATGGAGGTCCCCATGATCATCGCCTATAAGGTATCTCCAATCTCCTACTGGGCGGCCAAGAGGGTTGTCAAGGTGCCCCATATTGGGCTTGTAAACCTTGTGGCAGGAGAAAGAGTAGTCCCGGAACTGGTTCAAGATGAGGTCACACCTGAGAGACTTGCCCACGAGGCCGTAACTATACTCGATAGTGACAATTTGCGCGAAAATATGATAGAAAAATTAAAGGGTATTAAAGTAAGCCTGGGAAAGGGAGGGGCCTCCAGGACGACGGCTAAGATAGCCTTGGAAATGATGAGGTGAGCGCTTATGGCTAGAACCATTTTGATTGTAGATGATGAAGAAAGCATTCTTCGATCCTTAGAAGGAATTCTTTCGGACGAAGGATTTGAAGTCATCAATGCAATGAGCGGTGCTGAAGCCATGGAGAAAATCCAGGAGGAACTTCCCGACCTGGTCCTCCTGGACATTTGGATGCCTGGCAAGGATGGGATTGAGACTCTTGCAGACATAAAAGCGTCCTATCCAAGCCTTCAGGTAGTTATGATGTCGGGGCATGGTACCATCGAGACGGCTGTAAAGGCTACAAAAGTGGGCGCATATGATTTTATTGAAAAGCCCCTCTCACTTGAAAAACTCCTTCTATCGGTCAATAACGCACTCGAGTACTACAGGTTAGAGCAGGAAATAAATCTTCTTAAGGAAAAAGAGAAGAGAAAATACAGTATAACCGGTAACAGCGAAGCCGTCATCAAACTAAAAGAGCAAATCAGGATCGTGGCTCCCACGAATGCCTGGGTCCTTATTTCCGGGGAGAATGGCACTGGAAAGGAACTTGTTGCCCATACGATACACGGAATGAGCCCGAGAAACCGCAAACCCATGGTGGAAGTAAACTGTGCTGCCATACCGGAAGATCTTATTGAAAGTGAGCTCTTCGGTCATGAAAAAGGCGCTTTTACCGGCGCTTCCTCCATGAGGAAGGGGAAATTTGATCTGGCCAACGAAGGAACCATTTTCCTGGATGAAATCGGAGATATGAGTCTAAAGGCCCAATCCAAGACCCTGAGAATTTTGCAGGAGCAGAAATTTGAGCGGGTAGGAGGTACGAGGACCATCAAAGTTGACGTACGGGTGCTTGCAGCCACGAACAAGGACCTGGAGGCGGAAATAGAGAGAGGAACTTTTAGGGATGATCTTTACTTTCGATTGAATGTTATTCCAATGAGGGTGCCGCCTCTCAGGGTGCGGGTGGAGGATGTCCCTGCACTCGTAGACGAATTTCAAGAGGAATTTTCATTCCGCGCCAAAATTGAAAAGAAAAGGTTTTCAGGGGAGGCAGTTAGGATCTTAAAAAATTATGATTGGCCGGGAAATGTTCGGGAACTCAAGAACCTGGTAGAAAGACTTATGATCATGACACCTGACGAGGTGATTCAGGCAAAAGATATCCCGTCTCCTTTCAACAAGTCTTCGGGGATAAAGGGAGGCTTTGAATCTGCCTTTATGCTAGCCTCCCTTAAGGAGGCAAAGATTGAATTTGAAAAGGCCTTTGTTGAGAAGAAGTTGCGAGAGTTTAAAGGGAACATTTCCCAGACTGCCGAAGCCATAGGTGTTGAACGGAGCAATCTTCACAAAAAAATAAAGGCATATGGGCTTAATGGGTTCAGACCTGAATAGCGCATAAGCGCTAAGTTATTTTGTAAACATTCACAGGTTTCATTTGTACCATACGGGGTTGTTTTTAAAGATGAACATCGAACATCGAACATCGAACGTCCAATCACGCCAAGGCGTGAAATAAAAAAACAAACATCCAATACCGAATATTCAATCACGCCAAGGCGTGGTTTCTTTTCAGCCTTTTTGATACTCGTAACGAAAATACAAGTTAGTTCGCTTTAGTCACAAAAATCTCTTTATTCCCAATAAGTTGTAGACATACCAAGATGTTCAATTCATTCTTCTGTTTCCTCTTTTCCCATTCAAAATTCAAAATTCGATGTTCGATGTTCTTTTTTTCAGTCCGTCCTTGGCAAAAACATCTTAGCGCTTATGCCTCAATAGCTTCGTCCATTTTCTCCCAAATTTCGTCCCGTCCTTGCCTGGTTTTCGAGGAAAAGACAGTGGGGCTGACAAAGGTAATTTCCCTGATATGATTATTTATCATGGAAGACCGCGTTCGGGCCTGCTGGCGTGACAATTTGTCGGCCTTGGTGAGCACAGGGATGGCGTGTATTCCATAGTGATTTAGCCATCTAAACAACT
>JAUWMY010000194.1 GCA_030612945.1 Desulfobacteraceae bacterium | reverse complement strand
TTCCTTGCGCCCAGGCGTCCAGCTCTCTTCATCTGGGCCTTCAGTCCCTTTGAGCTATATTCCGTCTCCACCCAGATGCCCGTTCTTCTCAGGTCATTTACCCAGTTAAAGGCCTTCTTTTCGGCCGTATCACCAAGTGCTGCTATAAAAAGATCCGGTGTCCGGGCTTCCTGTTCCGCATCCTCATCCAGAAGTGCAACCAGCCGTTCTATTCCCATGGCAAAACCAGTGCCAGGGTGGTCCGGGCCCCCAAGGAGTTTGACCAGACCGTCATAGCGCCCGCCACCCGTCACCGCATTTTGTGCACCCAGGCGATCTGTCTGGATCTCAAAGGTGGTCCTGGTATAGTAATCAAGCCCCCTGACAAGTTTGTGATCTAAGACAAAAGGAATACCCGAGCTCTCAAGATAGCCCTGAACAGACTCAAAATGCTCCTGGCAATCTTCACAGATATAATCAAGGATTGAGGGAGCGCCTGAAACAGTCTCCTTGCAAGTGTCGACTTTACAATCAAAAACCCTCAGGGGATTGGTCTCCGTCCGCCTCTGGCAATCTGAACACAAGGTATGGATTTTTTGAATCAGGTATTTCTTTAGCTCTTTCTTGAAGTTGACCCTGCACTTATGACACCCCAGGGAGTTAATATGGAGACCAAGACCAGACAAACCGATAGTCTCCAGAAAAAACATGGCCATAATGATAATATCCGCATCAGATCTGGAGCCGGGGTCGCCAAAGATCTCCGCATTTATCTGATGAAATTGCCGGAACCTCCCCTTCTGAGGCCGCTCATGTCTGAACATGGGGCCGATGGTAAAGAGCTTCTGGATCGGATTCTTTAGATAGAGCCTGTGCTGAACATAGGCCCTGACCACTGAAGCCGTGGCCTCTGGTCGCAATGTAAGCCCTCTTCCCTTGCTGTCCTTAAGGGTATACATCTCCTTTGAAACAATATCTGTTTCCTGCCCAATGCCCCGGCTGAAAAGTTCAGTTCTTTCAAGGAGGGGTGGCCTGATCTCCTTGAAGCCAAAAGAATGAAAGACCCTTCTCGCCTCTGATTCAAGTCTCTGCCAGGTCTCTACATCTTCAGGCAGAATATCTTTGAATCCTTTTATGGTTGTGAATTCCAACTATTTTCTCCAGTCTCCTTGAGTTTCAACGTTTTTTGTATCAGAGACTAACTCCTTCGTCAATAGTCACGCAAGAGCACTACCTTTTATTGCCTTCATGCTTAGGGATCCCATTTATCACCAATACCAGCGGGGCCAAAATAATATGAAGCAACTGGCTAAAGGGTATGTAGGCAACAAACGCCCCGGTAAGAATGGCATGGAGATACCAGATATATCCATAAACACCGGTCAATGCAAGTGGGTCTGCAAAGAATGTGCTGATCCAATAACCGACAAATGCATACGTGCTATCGGCAGGGCTGCCGGTCATGGCAATTCGCATCCCTTCCAGTAGAAAACCGATGGCCACAATGCCGGCAATTAAGCCTAACGCCATACGATCCTGCCTAGGAAGACCAGTAATTTGCCCCGACCTGATGCGCCACCCGCGAATAAACGCCAGTATCACACCTGAAATGGCCATAAGTCCTGTAAGGTCAAACAGAAAGGCCGTTATCGGATGGTTCTTATCCAGCATAACCCATACTGAGGACCATTCAGGTTTCCAAAGAGATCCGATCAGGGCCACAAGCCCCCAGGAAAAACGGAAAACAAAGGCATAGAAAATCAGACTGTGGATAAGCCAACGCCTTCGGGACTGACGGTATAGCCTCCTTTGCAAGAGGACATCAAGGAGCATGGTCTTGATGATGGAAAAAATCTTTCGAGAAAAAACAATTCTAACTGCATTCCACAACAGTTTAAAGAACTTATTAAGAGGGCCTGTATCGGTATCTCCAGGCATAGAACCGGATAAGACATAGGATATAACCATTACGATACCGACCAGGAAAACGATCAGAGAAAGGATAGTCGTGGTATCACCGACTGAAAAGGTGGCTGCATGACAGGGCATACACAAAATGCTCTTGGCCGGCAAAATCATGGAGACCGCCCCGATCTGATTTCCCTTGAGGTGACATCTCTTGCAGGATGTATCATCCGGTTCAAGGGCCATATCATGAATTCTAAAACCCTGACCCGGGCCATGCTCCCTCGCCCATACCACAAGCTTTGACTTGGGGTCTCTTACCGGTTGAACCCCATTTAGATGGCATGCTTCGCACGAAACCGCCATATGGGCATCGTGCGCTACTTTCTCATCATGGGGAAAATGGCATTGACTGCAATCCCCCGCCTGTTGTTCCCCATGATTGAAGTCCAATGCCCGGGGATGACAGACCGTACAAGCGATATGGGCGTGTGGTGTAGACTCATATTCCTGCTCAATTATTGGAGATACTGGCCACCGCCTCATCTCCCTGGCCAAAGTTCCATTCTGTTCATGGCAATGGAAACAAAACCTTGAAATCTTCTTTTGGCTCTCAGGGTCTGCCTGGTCAACAGAGCGGTGACAGGCCATACAACTTTCATCTTCATCTGAAAAGGCAGGCAGGGCAGACTGCTCCCTGTGGCATGCCCCGCATTGTTCGTCAATGGGCTTTGCAGGATCAAATTGGGCCATTTGGTCCTTATCGAGAGGGAGCTGGTAATGGGGGTCGTGGCAACGGAGACAATCCAGATACCTATCGGAATCGCTGACCTGTCTGGCGCCGTGCACACCCTGTTCCAAATCGTCAAGGATATTATCATGGCAGGAAAGGCAATGATCCACATGAAAAAATTCAGCCGTTTTCTTGTTCACATCCCCGGGTTCGGGATGAAGGCTCTTCTCACCAATATCTCCGTGACAGTCCTGACAGGAAGTCTGGCCATGGGCTGAAACATGAAATTTACCCGGATCAATCAACCAGGAGGCCTCGATTTCATTACTGCCGACTGTAAAGGACATGAGGAACAATGCAAATATTACTATTCTTTTCATGGGAGTATCTATACAGATCATCACAATTGTAAGTCCTGTAGCCTCTTTTTGAGGTAATACGTTCCGGTGTCAGTTTGTCCCACAATCCCGTCCTGGATAAGGGATTGGAGGGCCTTTGGTTTAAAATCTCTCATTCCGATATTGAAAAAATGAGTCTTGGTATAGGGAAGCTCAGCGCCAGTGGATGGGTCAAAGGCCCCACTCCTCTCCAGATCTTTGATAACGAAAACGACTGAGCGCTTCATTCGCCAGACAACACCATAACGGCTGAAGATATATACCCCTATCAGAAAAATGAGGCCCAATATAATCTGTGCAGCTTCAGACATGTTCTGCCCCCTTTTTTTTAACTATTCCAACCACATAGGGCCCATCCGGGATTACGACTGCTTTCGGGTTGGTTTTGAGCATTTCATCCACGGTTTCCTGTACATTTTCGATCTTGACGGCGCCAGTATTCTTCAAGTCATCATAAGAAACGCCAGGAGAATAGATATAGATTTGTCCCGCATGGTCTAAGGCCTGATAGATGTTCTGGGCGCACCATTGATCAATGACAATGTTTTTCGGATCACAGTAGCCGTTAAAAAATTCTTGAGGACTGCACACTGAGCGCATGATGCCTGAAAATTCAGGGCTTCCCATACCCTCCCGGCACTCGCAGACAACCACAATGGTTCCGCCTTTGATTAAAATGTCTTTTGCACAGATCAGGGCCTTACTCACCTGATAAAACGTCGCATCCAGAGGATACCCGCCCCCGGAAGTGATGACCATATTCACCGGCTGATCCAGATGAACCACGGAATGCCCGTAAACCATATCACCACCGGCCAGATGGGCGTGATCATAATGGCCGGCAAATACTCCCGCTATCTGCCTTTCCATGTTGATGACCACATTTAGTATGAAATCCGCGCCAACCAGTTCTGTAACGCGAATCACGTATTCGTGGAATGGGTTTCCATCAAGAATACAATTGGTCACATTGGGGTGGTCGATCATCTTGTAGGAATGCATGAACTTCATGGTCTCAAAGCTCGAAATCCCAGGGAGAATGGCCTTGCCTCCGCCGGAGTATCCTGCATAAAAATGAGGTTCGATCAGGCCTGTTAAAATTTTCAAATCCGCATCAAGGTAGTGCCTGTTAATCTCGATGGGAGCGCCGTCTATTTCATCAACCTTTCGATACTCCTCAGGTTTTCGGCAGTAGTGGTTAACAATGTGGAAGTTTTCCTTAATTTCCCGGCCCACAAGGGACTCCAGTTCTTCTCCCAGATTTGGCCTGTGCATGCCCGTGGCTATCAGGATGGTAATCTTTTCTTTGCTCATGCCGCTTTGTTCCAGGATTTTGAGCAACGGTGGCAGGATGATTTTGTTTGGCACAGGGCGGGTAAAATCCGAAATCACAACACAGGCGTTCTTTCTTCCACGGGCCATTTCTTTCAAGGGCTGGCACATAAAAGGGTCAACAAGGGCCTCATAAACAGCGCCTTCAGGATCGGGGAGGGCGTTAAGCCTTTTCATTTCCAGGGCCGGAACAGATTCAGGGAGGCTCACATCCACAGACCCTTCGCCGCACAGTAGCTTTACTTCTCGTTCTGCCATTGTCTTTCACTCGCTTTTTTCAAGTTTTGATGATAAATAGTGTCTGAATGAAAACTAGGGATTTTTTCCAAGATCAAGGAAGGCGAAAATTATAACCACAGGAATACATTGAGTATTTCGAGGATTATAATTTGAGCCTGTTGACAAATCCCGCTCATCGGGGACGCAGAGATTGGGAAAAATAACAGTTTTCGGCCGGGCACTATATAGATACCCAAAAACGGACCCACAGGCAATACATAAAATTGTAATTCTAATTAAGGAGTAAAAAACAAATGAAGATTGTGGTTCTCGATGGCTATACCCTAAATCCTGGAGATCTCTCGTGGGACGAAATCGGAAAGCTGGGCGAGTTGACCGTTTATGACCGAACGGCTCCCAATGAAATAGCTGAACGTACGAGAAAAGCAGAGATCATCCTTACGAACAAGGCATCTGTTTCCGCGATTACTTTGGAAAAATTGCCTGATCTAAAATTTATCACTGTTATGGCGACAGGCTATGACATTGTGGATATCGCAGCCGCAGGCCGTCGGGGTATCCCTGTATCCAATGTTCCGGTATACGGGACCGATTCCGTTGCCCAGTTCGTCTTTGCCCTCCTTCTGGA
Source organism: Desulfobacteraceae bacterium (assembly GCA_030612945.1). GTDB lineage: Bacteria > Desulfobacterota > DSM-4660 > Desulfatiglandales > Desulfatiglandaceae > 4484-190-2. The sequence continues at coordinate 435 of JAUWMY010000194.1, read as the reverse complement.
ACTCTCCCATCATGTGGGAGCTCACCAGGAGGCCGTAAAGGCTGGTGAGTGGACTGCATCCTTAGACTGGTGTTTCTGGAAGAGCCCACAGATTCTTTTAAAAGGCAAAAAAATGGGCATTGTGGGCTTTGGGCGCATTGGCCGTCGGGTTGGGGAGTTGGCCCATGCGTTTGGAATGGGGGTCATGGCCTTTGATCCCCAGCCCCAAGAGAGCCCTGCCTACGCTCCCTTTAGCTGGAAATCCCTGCGAGAGGTCTTCGCCGAGGCGGATGTGGTTACCCTTCATTGCCCCCAGATCGAGGATAACGCCGGTTTTGTTAATGACGACCTGCTTGACTTGATGAAAAGGGACGCCTTTTTCATCAACGCGGCCCGCGGTGGATTGGTGAATGAAAATGCCCTGGCACAGGCCCTGAACAAAGGGAGTATCGCCGG